>CAIXEV010000069.1 GCA_903918555.1 uncultured bacterium
ATTGGTCCGCGAAACCCGGGCGGAAGACTGAGGAGTTCAACCCAAGCGCGACTTTGCTAGCCCTTGGCGATAGTTCGCGCTTGCGCGCCCAGCGCATCACGCGGCGGCATACACCGGAACCCTCGTCTGCTCGAGTCCCTCGAGGAAGTAGGGGTTCTTCACGCCGCCGATGCTCACGAGGTCGATCTCGCGTCCGAAGATCGACTTGAGCTCGCGGTAGAGACCGAAGAACTGATCGGGAAGCGGTCGCTTGGGATCGAGCTCGACGAGGAAGTCGATGTCGCTCGAGCTCTCATGCCATTCGCCGCGTACGGCCGAGCCGAACACCCACAGGCGCCGGACCCCGGCGCGCTCGCAGGCTGCCTCGATCTCGGGGCGCTTGGTGAGGATGGGAGCCGCGATCGCCATGGTCGGAGTGGATCGGGGCGGCGGCTCGGTTCCATTGTCGTCGCGAGCGGCGACCATCATACGGACATGGATCCCCCCCCCCAGCCTCCCTCTTGGGCAGGCGCGCATCGGCTTGCGCCGCCTGGGCCGGCGGCTTTCGGCCTGATTTCATAGACCATGAAAAATGGAATGTATACCTTCCATTTTTCGTGGTAGGCTTCCGCCATGCTCGACCGCCCCGACGCCCTCTCTCGTGTCAAGACGGCGCTGCGCCGCTCGCAGGTGGTGCTTGTGCTCGGGCCTCGCCAGTCGGGGAAGACGACGCTGGCGCGGGGTTTCGTGAAGCCCGACTCGCCCAACTACTTCGACCTCGAGTCGCCGTCCGACGCGGCGCGGCTCGCCGAGCCGATGACGGCGCTCGAGAAGCTGAAGGGCACCGTGGTGATCGACGAGATCCAGCGCAGGCCGGAGCTCTTCCCTGCGTTGCGCGTGCTGGCCGATCGGAAGCCTCTTCCCGCGCGGTTTCTCGTTCTCGGGAGCGCGGCGCCCGAGCTTCTCCGTCAGTCGTCCGAGTCGCTCGCGGGGCGGGTCGAGCGGGTCGAGCTCGGGCCCTTCACGCTTGCGGAGTGCGGCGCCGCGAAGCTCGAGACGCGCTGGCTGCGCGGCGGGTTTCCGCGGTCGTTCCTGGCGCGCTCCGCGGCCGACAGCGCGGCGTGGCGCGAGGACTTTCTCTCCGCGCTGATCGAGCGCGACCTGCCCGCGTACGACACTCGGCTTGCGCCCGCGATGCTCCGCCGCCTGTGGACGATGTTCGCGCACCACCACGGCCAGACGGCGAATCTCTCGCAGATCGCCGCAGGACTCGGCATCGCGACCGCGACGGTGCGCCATCACCTCGACCTCCTGACCGGGCTGTTCGTGGCGCGCGCGCTTTCGCCGTGGTTTGAGAATGTCGGCAAGCGCCAGGTGAAGTCGCCGCGCCTTTACTTCCGCGACAGCGGGCTTCTCCACACGCTGCTCGGGATCGACTCGATGAAGGCCCTTCTGTCGAACCCGCGCTGCGGCGCGTCGTGGGAGGGGCTCGTGATCGAGGAGATCCTCGCGCGGACCCCGCATCAGGACGCCTACTGGTGGTCGACGCATCAGGGCGCCGAGATCGATCTCATCCTCTTCAACCGCGGCAAGCGCTACGGCGTGGAGGTCAAGCGCGCTGACGCGCCCGCAGTCACGCCGTCGATGCGGATCGCGAAGGAGACGCTCGGGCTCGCGCGGATCTCGGTGGTGACGCCGAGCGAGAAGAGCTACGACCTTGCGAAGGACATGCGGGTGGTTGCGATCGATGATCTTGTCGCAGACCCACGCTGCGTGATCTGAGCCGGCGCAGCGAGACGCGATCGTGCGTCGCTGGCGCAAGCGCCGTCGCCCCCCAAAAACACCGCGCCCCGCGCATTCGTCATGCGCGGGGCGGGCTCGGCACCGTGAGGTGGCTGGAATCACGGCCCGAAGTACGGTCTTGGAAACCGGCGCGGGCTCCACTTCACGCCCGTGCCG
>CAIXEV010000070.1 GCA_903918555.1 uncultured bacterium
AGCGAGTCGAGGAACGCGACGAGCTTGGCCTTGTCGCCCGCGCCAAGCGCCGCGAACGCGGCGGCCGACGCTGCGCCTTCGCCGAACGGGCCGTGCGCGTTGATCGCGGCGGTGACGCGCTCGGCGAAGATGCCGCCCGAGGCGGAGCCGTCGTGCAGCATCGGGTCGCGCGTGCGGAGGTTCCACAGCGTTGGCGTGCGCATCTCCTGCTCGTTGGCGTCGCCCTCCTGCACGCCGTCGCCGAGCGTGCCCATGTCGTGGATCAGGAAGTCGGAGTACGGACGGATCGTCTTGTTGCGGATCGCTGCCTCGAGGCCCTTGGTGTTCGCGGTGGTCCACTGCGAGACATGGCACTTGTTGCAGCCGATCGCATTGAAGACGACCTCGCCGCTCATGCCCGACTTCGGCGTCTGCGGCGGCTCGGCGAGGTAGCGCTGGAAGTGGGTCACGCGCTCGATGTAGGTGAAGCCCGACGCGTCGGCGTGGTCCTCGGGGTCGGCGACGGTGTCGCACGAGGCGAGGAGCGCCATGTCGCCGTTCGGCGCGCTTTCGGTCGGAATCAGCGCGTTGGTGATGCCGAGCTCGTTGCGGGTCGCGTCGCCTGAGAAGCTGAGCACGGTGGCGACCTGCGCCTTCCAGCCGAAGCGGCCGGCGCGCAGCGGGCTCTTCGGGCTCGACTCGAGCGGCAGCACCCAGTGCACGCGGCCCGAGACGCCGTCGCCGTCGGCGTCGTTCGGGTCCTCGAGCGCGGCGATCGCGCTGTCGGGAATCGCCTCGATCAGGCCGAAGGCCATCGACGAGTTGGTGACGCGCGTCGCGACGACGGTTGCCTCGGGCGGCAGCGTCTCGCGGCAGGTCTGCGAGATCGAGAGGATCTGGAGGAGCGACCCGCCGAGTTCATCGAGCGGCACGAACTCGCCCTTGTCGTCGGCGCCGAAGCGCGTGACGGCGATCGAGCCCCAGCCGCCGATCGGATTCGAGTGGCAGGACTGGCAGTTCGACTTGTTCATCACGGGGCCGAGGCCCATCGGCGCGCCGAACGGCGTCTGGTAGTCGTCGCGACCCTGCTCGAAGAGGCCGAGCTGACTCGTGGTCAGGCCCCGCAGCGGATCTCCCGCCTTCGGCTGGAGTTGTGGTCCGCCGGCGAGGGCGGCTCCAACGACCATGGTGACGGTGGCGACGGGCACGATCTTGCGGCTGTGGGGCATGCGGACTCCTCTACATCTGTCATCGAGATCTGTGATCGAGATCCGTGATTGACGCGCCGCGGTCTGCCGCGAGGCCTCAGAGATTCAGACTGGATTGGTCGGTTCGGAGCGTTCGGCGCGGGGTTCCGCGCTGATTGGAAATCGGAACGGAGAAACGGATCCGGGATGAGCACGGCGTTCACGGCTGCGGGAACGCTCCGTTCAAGTTATCCGCCGAACGGGCAAATGGAAGGGGCGACGCGCGGATCGGCGGTGAAAGTCGCGAATTCATCGGAAGCGCGGGAGTCTCGGACGCACGACCAAGCGTCGTGGGTCGGCTCGAGATCAGCGACATCGTGTCCGTGATGGTCGAGCCGCGCGAAACAGGCTCATATAGTGCCCATCGATGCACCTCTGCCGTCGACGCTGCGCCTCGCTTCTTGCCGTGACTCTCCTCGGTGTCGGGGGCGTCGCTCGGGCGCAGGAGGGGCCGCCCGCTTCGCAGCCGGTTTCTGCGCCCGCAGTGGACGATCCGGCGAAGGCCGTGGTCGTGGCCTCGTACCCGGATGATCCGCGGCTCGGCGCGGCGCTCACGATGATGTCGAAGGGAAGTTTCGACGCAGCCGCGCTCACCGCGCGAACGGTGATCGCGCAGAACGCGCAGGTCGATCGCGCGCAGGCGATCCTCGGCATCGCGCTCCTCAAGCTGAAGACGTACGAGGAGGCGCGCCCGCACCTCGAGCGCGCCCGCGACTCCGCGCAGCCGTTTCCCGAGCGCAAGCACGCGCCGCACTTCCTCGGCTGGTGCTGCTACCACCTCGGCGATCTCGAGGCGGCACGCGTGGCGTTCGAGCGGCATGCGACGGATGCTCCAGGCGAACCTGACACGCTGTTCGGGCTTGGGCTCGTGGCGCTCGGCGAAGATCGTCTCGACGACGCGGAGAAGCAGCTCACGAAGGCGCTCGAGGGCTTCAGCGCGCCGGCGAAACCCGATGCCGTCGGCCAGGCGCGCGCGCTCACGCGGCTTTCGGATCTCGCGATGCGTCGCGGCGAGGTTGCGAAGGCCGAGGAATTGCTCGAGCGCGCCGTCAAGGCAAGCGCGGTGCAGCACGAGACATGGTCGAAGCTTGCGCGCGTGCGCGACCGACTTGGGAAGACGAAGGAGGCCGACGCGGCGCGCGCGAACGCGGAGCGCATCCTTCAGGCGCTCGGGCGCAAGCCGGCGGAGAACGGATCATCTGCACAGCCGCAGCCCGTAGCGCCGAACGCATCGACGCCCGCGGCGCCGGCGAAGGACGCGAAGCCATGACGCCGCTCGCGCCCGCGATCGCGCTCGCCGCGTTCGCCATCGATCCGCAGGCCGCGTCGATCCGCTTCACCGATGTCACGGCGCAATCGGGCCTCGCGATGACGCCGACGAGCGGCGCCACGCCCCCGACGGTCGTGCTCGAGGTGAAGGGCGGCGGGCTCGGGCTCATCGACTTCGACTCCGACG
>CAIXEV010000071.1 GCA_903918555.1 uncultured bacterium
ATGGCCAAGGATGCGGGCGTTCCCTATCAGAGCCTCATCAATCTCTACCTCCGCGACTGCCTCGCGCAGAACCGCCGAATCCAGATCCGCTGGCCAAGCGCGGGGTGAACGCGCGAGGATCGCGCAGTCGTGGCTGCGACCGCCCCCTTTGGCGCAAAGGTATGTCCTGCGGGACATCGGGATAAGGACGGGAAATCGGGACAAGGATCTCGTGCCGATCGGATCCGAGCGGAGCTATCAAGCAGTGCCTAGGTTCTGTCGGACGGATCCCCGGACGTCGATTCGCGCGGCATCCCGGCTGGCCGCGTCGGCTTCAACTCGCTGTATCGCTGCGGACACAGCTTCGTTTCGCCTCCTTGCCATCCGGGCGCCGCGCGAATCTTTGGTCTTCGGGGATCCGTCAGACAGAACCTAGGTTCCGTCTCGTACACTCGCCTCCGATGTATCCGCGCCTCATGACCTTGCTCCCCATGGTCGACCCCGCACCGCCAACGACCCGCGTCATGCGCCTGGCCCTCGCCGCCGCCACTTTGGCGACGCTCGTCGGTTGCGGCGGCAAGGCGCTGGCGCCGAGCGCGTCCGATGCGCTGCGGGCGGAGCTGGCCGTCCGCACCAACGAGCGCGACGAAGCCGTGGCGCGCGCGGCCGAACTCGACGCCAAGCTCCTCGCGCTGACCGCCGAGCGCAACGCGCGAATCGACCCGGAGGTCGCCGAGGCGATGCCCGCGCTGGCCGCGGTCGGCCTCTCCTCGCTGTCGACCGCTCGCCTGACCGCGCCCACGAAGGCCACTCTCGCGATCGTCCTCGCGCCGACCGACGGCCTCGGCCGCTTCATCCAGCTGACCGGCACCGTCCGCGTCAGCGTGGCCGCGCTCGTCCCGGGCCGAGATCCGATGCCTGCGGGATCGGTGACGGTCGCGCCCAAGGCCCTGCGCGACTGCTACCGCAGCGGGTTCATGGGCACGCACTACACGGTCGAACTCCCGATCGAGTGGGGCGGCGTCGAGGCCGCTCGCGGCCTGTCCGTGTCGGGCGAGTTCGTCGATGGCGCGACGGGCAAGCGCTACCCGTTCCTCGGCACCGTGCCCGTCGTGCCGGCCAAGCCCGGCGCGGCTGCTGCGCCCGCCGCCGCGGGCGCTTCGCGGTAGGATCACGCCATGGTCGTCGACAGGGTTTCCGCACGCTCCCCGCAGTCCAGCAAGCTCCGCGTCGGCCGCGTCGTGGCCGCGGTTTGCTTCATCGGCCTCGCGTTCGGCGCGGGCGGCTGCCAGCGCGCGCTCTTCCCGCAGGACCTGCCGCGCACGCAGTTCGAGACCTACGACAAGATGCGCCAGCGCTATGTGCCGCTCGAGGAGCCCGATGTGTTCGGCACTCCGCAGCCGGCGCTGCGCGCGCGTCTCAGCCAGCAGAACTCCGAGTGATCTCAGTCGGTTCGAAACCGACGCGCGCGATGCTCACCGAGATCATCGCGTGATGTGCGTTTGAAATCCTGCAGAGGTTTCGGTGCTTCGGCCGATTTCCGCTATCGTCCCCACCCCTCAGACTGCATCCGAAGGAATCGCGCCTTGGCTCGGAAGTCCCAGACGAAGTTGAACTCGCGGTCGAACTCGCGTTCCGCCTCCAGCGGAAAGTCCGGCACGCGCAAGGCGCATCCGAAGCGCACGGGAATCGTGTGGGGCGTGTTCGTCGGCGCGATGACCTTTGCGGGCGGCGTGCTGATGCTCGGCGACGGATGGCAGGGGATCCCTGCGGTTCGCGTCACCGAACGAAGCAACGCGCAGTCGCCCGTCGAGATCCAGCCCGGCCGCTGGCAGGCCATCGTCATCCATCACAGCGCCACCGCCGCGGGCACGGTCGATGAGATCACGCGCCAGCACGCGGCGTGGGGCCTGCCGTCGCTCGGCTACCACTTCGTCATCGGCAACGGCAACGGCGAGCCCGATGGCTCGCTTGCGATCGGTCAACGCTGGTACA
>CAIXEV010000072.1 GCA_903918555.1 uncultured bacterium
AAACCGAAATCAACCGACAAGCAGACCAGAGACCAGCGCCCGAACACAAGGTCACACCACTCGATGGCAAAGGAAGACAAAATCACTCTCGACGCCGAGGTCACCGAGGCGCTCCCCGACGCGATGTTTCGCGTTCGGCTGCAGAATGATCAGGAGATCATTGCCTATGTGAGCGGCAAGATGAGGAAGTTCTCGATCAAGATCCTTCCGGGCGACCGGGTGACCGTCGAGATGAGCCCGTACGACATGACGAAGGGCCGCATCGTCTACCGCTTCTGAGCGAGGCGACGACAGCAAGAGACACCTCGGTAAACGACACCTCCGAGAACCAACGACCGAGAACACGCACTGATCAGAAACCAACCCTGCAAACGCCAGCCGGCAGCAGGACAAAGCGGCCCACGCCGCAGAAGACAGCGAAGGAGAACACCATGAAGGTTCGTTCGAGCATCAAGCGCCGTACCCGTGACTGCCAGATCGTCGTCCGCAAGGGCAAGCGTCTGGTCATCAACAAGAAGAATCCGCGCCTCAAGCAGCGACAGGGCTGACTTGGTCGGGTTTCTCGCTACAATCTCCCCTTCCCCCAAGCCGGGCCGCGAGGCCAGTTCGGGTCGGAACCTGCGGGAACCATCTGGTTTGATTGTGGTTCGGAACCCGCCGAAGTGCGCCTTTCGAGGCGATGGGACGCTGTCCCTTCGCGCTTCGCCAGGCGTAAGCATGCATGACCGCTGACTGATCGCGATTGTTTGCGACCAACTGATTCCAAGATCGAAATCACCAATCGAGTTGCGCCCCATCTCGAGAAAAAGAATGAACCCCGAGAGGGGCTGACCGGAGCCTGACATGCCGCGTATCGCTGGTATCGACATTCCCGAGAAGAAGAAGATTGGCATCTCCCTGCGCTATGTGTTCGGCATCGGGCCGAAGGTCGCGCTCGACATCCTCCGCGAGGTCGGCATCGACCCGGAGCGTCGCACGAACGACCTCAAGGAGCAGGAAATCGCTGCGATCGCCAGCGTCATCGACGCGAAGATCGTCGTCGAAGGCGCGCTGCGCCGTCAGATCCAGCAGGACGTTCAGCGCCTGAAGGACATCAAGAGCTACCGCGGCGATCGTCACCGCAAGAGCCTGCCTGTTCACGGGCAGCGCACGCGCTCCAACTCGCGCACCCGCAAGGGCAAGAAGAAGACCGTCGCCGGCAAGAAGGGCGTGAAGGGCTAATGAGCGTGGGCCCGAGGCTCCTTGCCTCGGACGCACGCGCGGCCTGACCGCAATCGATTCAGACAACCGAGTATTCCGATGAACACCTCGAATCCAGCAGCAGCAAGCTCGAAGAAGAAGGTTCGCAAGAACATCCTTCGCGGCCTCGTGCATGTGAACGCCACTTTCAACAACACCCTCGTCACCATCACCGATGTGAATGGCGAGACCATCGCGCAGGCCTCGGCCGGCACGGTGGGATTCAAGGGCGCGCGCAAGTCGACGCCGTTCGCGGCGAGCCGCGCCTCCGAGAAGGCCGTGGGCGTTGCGAAGCGCTCCGGTCTCCGCGAGGTCGAGGTGCGCGTGAAGGGCCCGGGACCGGGTCGCGAGAGCGCGATCACCGCGCTCCAGGCGAGCGGTCTCCGCGTGACGGCGGTCGAGGATCACACTCCGATCCCGTTCAACGGCTGCCGTCCGCCGAAGAAGCGGCGCGTCTAATCAGTTCTTCCCCGTCGTGCGGGTGACAACCCTCCCGACGGCTTTCTTTGGATCCTCTGCACAGAAGGCACCCACCGATCGACAGCGGTGGTCATCCGAGATGCAGAGGTGTCGAAACAGGGCGGAAGCCCGGTTCTGTCGAAAGCCCGGCATGGGCACCAGGAGTTTTTGATGCATCTTCGTTGGCGCGGCCTCGATCTTCCCGCGAATGTCATTCCCGATCCCAAGGGTCGCTTGAACACCTTCACGCGTTTCATCGCGGAGCCGTTCGAGCCCGGTTTCGGCACGACCATCGGCAACAGCATGCGTCGCGTGCTGCTCTCCTCGATCGAGGGCGCCGCGATCACCAAGGTCAAGATCAAGGGCGTCACCCATGAGTTCTCGACGATCCCGGGCGTGCTCGAGGATGTCGTCGACATCATCCTGAACATCAAGGGCATCATCGTCGCGATGGACGGCGACGGACCGAAGACCATGCGTCTCTCGGCCGAAGGCCCCGGCGATGTCACCGCCGAGCTCATCGAGTGCGATTCCACGATCGAGATCATGAATCCCGACAAGGTGATCGCCACCCTCACCGACAAGATCGACTTCGAGGTCGAGTTCACCGTCGAGAAGGGCCGCGGCTACATGCCCGCGAACGAGCAGATCTCCAAGGAGGCGAGCAAGGGCGCTGATCAGGTGATCGGCGAGATCCCGATCGACGCCATCTTCTCGCCGGTGCAGCGCGTGCGCTTCGCCACCGAGGACACCCGCGTCGGTCAGCAGACCAACAAGCAGCGCCTTCTCCTCGACATCTGGACCAACGGCACCGTCACGCCGGACATGGCCCTTGTCGAGGCCGGCAAGATCCTGCGCAAGCACCTCAATCCGTTCGTCCAGTTCGACGAGCTCGGCGATGCCGTCGTCTCCGACGAGGTCGCCGACGCGAACGCGCAGGACGACGAGATCATCCGCAAGCTTCGCATGCCGGTCAGCGAGCTCGAGCTCAGCGTCCGTGCGTCGAACTGCCTCGAGACCGCCAAGATCCGTACGGTCGGCGAGCTCGTTCTGCGTACCGAGGACGACCTTCTCTCGGTCCGCAGCTTCGGCAAGACTTCGCTCCGCGAGGTCAAGTCCGAGCTCGAGAAGATTGGCCTGCACCTGGGCTACCCGGTGCCGGAAGGTCTTGTGAACGGTTGATTGGTGGGTGTGGTCAGGGCCTCGCGGCGGTGGGCTGCGCGGCAAACGAGTGAATGAGGGCCGGCCATGAGGCACGCGCCCAGATAGGAATCAAGTCATGCGTCACCGTGTCTTTGGTAAGCAACTCTGCGTGAAGGAAGATCACCGCCGCGCGATGCTCCGCAACCTCGCTGCGGGCCTCTTCGAGCACGGTCAGATCGAGACCACGATCCCCAAGGCGAAGGCCGTCCAGCCGTTCGTCGAGAAGCTCATCACCATGGCGAAGCGCAGCGGTCTCGCAAGCCGCCGCGGCATCGAGGCTCGGATCAACGACCGCGCGGTCTTCGCGTGGATCGCTGACCCGAACACCCGTGAAGAGAAGAAGAACGCGCACCAGCTCTGGGATCTCCCGAGCGAGGACGCGATCGAGTTCAACCGCTACGGCGAGCTCCGCAAGGCCCCGCGCCTCGTGCAGCACCTGATGAGCAAGGTCGCTCCGCTCTACGCGGACCGCGCCGGTGGCTACACCCGCATCATCAAGCTCGACAAGCGCCGCGTCGGCGACCAGACCGACCTGTGCATCCTCCAGCTCGTCGGCAAGGAAGACGGCCCGCAGGTCAGCGGACGCCGTTCGAACCGCCGCCGCACGGCCGACAAGCGCACGGCTTACGCAGCCGACCTTCGCAAGAAGGGTGGCAGCAAGGCCGAGGCTTCCGCGGCCGAGTGACGCGAGCAGCAATCGTGAATCCCAGCCGCCCCGCCTCGCGCGGGGCGGTTGTGTTTTTCGCGCGCGTCACTCGCCGAGCAGCAGGCGCATGAACTCGCGGTTGTCGAAGCCGCGCGCGTCACTCGCCGAGCAGCAGGCGCATGAACTCGCGGTTGTCGAAGGACTTCGAGCCCTCGAGCGGGCCGAAGCGGACCACGGTCAGCTTCTGCTCGGGCAGGATGGAGAGGCGCTGCTTGCCCTTGCCGGCGGCCATGAATCCGACGACGGGGCTCGAGGCGTCGGGGCCGCTCTGCTGTGCGCGTTCACGCGCGCGCTCGGCGAGGCGTCGGCCTGCGGGCGTGCCGCGTCCTTCGAGGCGGTCGGCGATCATGTCGGCGGCGAGCGCGGACTCGGGGTCGGCCGCGTCCTCGTCGTCGCGGATCAGCCACCAAGTGAGGCCGTAGGACTTGTTGGGGCCGTGGGACTTCATGAGCTCGGCGAGCGTCGACTCGCCAAGGATGCGCTTGCCGTCGTGAACGCCGCCGTTGCGCACGAACTCGCCGAACACGGCCCAGTCCTTCGCGCTCATGCGGCAGCCGCCCGGAAGGTTGGCGTTGCCCGCCTCGTCGCGCAGGAAGCGTGGGTTGATGCCGAGCGGTGCGAACACCTTGCGCGTGAGGTAGGCGACCACATCCGCGTCGCCCGTCTTCGCGGCCGCGAACTTGCGCTTCATCAGTTCGCCGAAGACATAGAACTGGCTCGGCCCGTAGATGAAGCGCTCGCCGGGCGCGGCGAGGGTCTTCGCGTCGATCGAGGCCGTGGCACGGTTGGTGATGCCCGCCGCGCGCGCGTTGCGCGTGTTCTCGATCGTGCCGCTGAGCGATTCGATTCCGCCGGCGAGCGAGAGCAGCTGCCGCACCGTCACCTGCGACTTGCGCGGGTCGGCCTTCCATTCGTGGATCGTGTCCGCGACCTTCTCGTCGAGCGAGAGGAGGCCGTCTTCGATCGCAAGCGCGGCCGCGATGCCGCTGAAACTCTTGGTGCCGCTCGCGAGGAGGTGTGGCGACTCGACCGACCAGCCGGAGACCGCGTCCTCGAACACGGGCTTGCCGTCGAGCAGCACGAGCAGCACTTCGCCGTCGTGCTTGCGGGAGTACTCCGCGGCCGCCCGGCAACGCGCGAGGAAGGCATCGTCGGCCGCAGGCTGCGCTGGCGGCGCGGCCGGCGGCTCGGGGCGTGCGAGGGAGACGGGCTGCTCCGGCGGGGCCCCGCATGAGATGAGAGCGGCAACCAGCGTTCCGAGGATGGTGGTCGGGAAAGCGCGGGGCATCACGGTTGCCGAACGCGTGTGCTTGGCGCGGGATTGCCGTCTGCGGAGGGGATTCCGTCACCCAAGCGGCGGCGGGGGAGCCGCTAAAGTACGCCCCATGCTCGCTGAACTTGACACGATGGAGCGCGAGGCGCTCTCGGAAATCGCCGCCGTGGCCGACGCCGCCGCGCTCGAGGCGTTCCGCGTCCGCTGGCTTGGCTCGAACGGTCGCCTGAAGGGCGTGATGGACGCCCTGAAGACGGTGCCGAAGGACCAGAAGCCCGCCGTCGGCAAGCGGCTGAACGAGGTCAAGGCCTCGATCGAGGCGGCATTCAATGCGAAGAAGGACGCGGCACCTGCGGCTCCGAAGGGGCCGGCGGTCGATGTCACCGAGCCCGGATTCCCGATGGGCGAGGGCGCGCGGCATGTGCTGACGAAGACGATCGACGAGATCGTCGATGTGCTTGGCCGCATGGGCTTCGCGGTCGCCGACGGCCCGGAGCTCGAGGACGAGTGGCACAACTTCAACGCGCTCAACATTCCTGAGAGTCACCCGGCGCGCGGGCCGGCCGACAACTTCTTCCTCGGCGGCGAGGTCGCGGGGAAGCTCTTGCTGCGCACCCAGACCTCGACCGTGCAGATCCGCGCGATGGAGACGATGAAGCCGCCGCTGAAGATCTGCGCGATCGGCCGCGTGTACCGCCCCGACGCGCACGACGCGACGCACTACTCGATGTTCCACCAGGTCGAGGGGCTGTATGTCGACCGCAGGGTGTCGATGGTCGACCTCAAGACGACGCTCGTCCAGTTCGCGAAGGCGTTCTTCGGCGAGGAGGCCGAGATCCGCCTGCGTCCGAGCTTCTTCCCGTTCACCGAGCCGAGCGCGGAGCTCGACATGAAGATGCGCGTGATGAAGAACGGCGTCCCCGAATGGCGCTGGATCGAGCTCGGCGGCTGCGGCATGGTCGACCCGAACGTCTTCAAGTCGGTCGGCATCGACCCCGAGGAGTGGACGGGCTTCGCCTTCGGCCTCGGCATCGAGCGCGTCGCGATGCGCAAGTACGGGATCGGCGACATCCGGCTGTTGTTCGAGAATGATGCGAGGTTTCTGCGGCAGTTCTAAGCGGGGCG
>CAIXEV010000073.1 GCA_903918555.1 uncultured bacterium
GACCTCGAGACTCACCTCGGGGCTGACCTCGCCCTGGTCGACACCAGCCGCGCCGGTCGAACCCGCCGCATCGGTCGGACCCGCCGCGCGCGGCGGGCAGCCTGCGAGCAGCGCCACCGTCGCCGTCGCGCACGCGACCACGGCGGTCAGGCGAAGCGCCCGTGCAAACGAACGCCTACCACGCGCCATCGAGCACTTCACCGAGCTGTTCGGTGATCTCCTTCATGGCGGCTTCATCGAGCTTCGGGTTGACCACGCCGCTCGGCGCCTCGCCCTCGGCGGCACCCCTCGGCAGCACCTGCCAGGTCTCGACGCCACCCGCGCTCGAGGTGCCGCTCACGCGCAGCAGCTTCTTGCGCACGAGCAGGAGCATCAGCACGAAGCGGAAGCGCACGCGGTGCGGGCGGTCGTCGCCCCCGAGGCGGTCGAAGAGGTCGAGCAGCGTCTGGTCGTCGACGAAGCCGCGTCGCTTCTCGTTCGGGGCGGCTGCGGTCGACTTCCAGAAGGCGATCACACCCTTCGGGCGTTCGCCCGAGTTCCAACCCGCCTCGCTGAAGTCCATGCGCGCCAGCGGCATGTTCGGCTCGTCCTCGCGCTCAACCAGCGCCACGATGCACGGAGACCCCGGCTCGAGCGGCACGCCGGTGACCGCGCAGCGACCAGTGAAACGACCGATGTCCCAGGTTGAGGTAAGCCTGCTCATGGAGAGGCGATCATACGGTCTCCTCCGTATCATCGCGCACCGTGCCAGGACTACGAGAAGGCTCCCAGTGGACCGACGCGCTCGAGATCGCCATCGAGCTGGCTGTCATCTGGCTGGTGGTGCTCGTCATCTTCCGTTTCCTGCGGGGCACCCGCGGCGCGGGCGCCATCAAGGGCTTCCTGCTCCTCACCGTCGCGCTGGCGCTGCTGGTGCGCATCCTCGGCGACGCGACCGACGGCTTCGAGCGGCTGCGGTTCCTCTTCGACCGCGCCTTCAACCTCCTCGCCATCCTGCTGATCGTCGTCTTCCAGCCCGAGATCCGCGCGGCCTTCGCGCGGATCGGGCGCGCGAAGTTCTTCCGCCGCCCCTCCCCCGCCGCCGCGGGCCTCGCCAACGAGATCGCGGAGGCCGCGGAGTTCCTCTCCAAGAACCGGTTCGGCGCGATCGTCGTCATCGAGCGCCGGATCGGCATCGGCGACCTGCTCACCGGCGGCGTCGAGCTCGACGCGAAGCCTTCGGCGACGCTCATCGAGAGCGTGTTCTGGCCCAACAGCCCGATGCACGACCTCGCGCTTGTGATTCGCGGCGGGCGAGTCTCGTCCGCGGGCGTGCAGCTGCCGCTCGCCGACGGAGCCGATCTGCCCGCACAGCTCGGCGCCCGCCACCGCGCGGCCATGGGCGTCACCGAGGAATCCGACTGCATCGTGGTCGTGGTGAGCGAGGAGACCGGACAGGTGCGGATCGCCGAGGGCGGAAAGCTCACCTCGCCGATCGACCACGAGCATCTCGCGCGCGAGATCGCCGAGCGCCTTGAGCGCGGCGCAGCCCGCGGCGAAGGCGGGCTCTCGGGCGACCCGCAGCCGTCGAACGGAGGATCGCGATGAACTCGTGGCGCAGACGCCTCGTCGACCTCGCCACCGTCACCGCGATCACGGCGATCGTCTGGCTGTGGGCCGCGGGACAGACGGCGCAGACCCGTGTGATCGCGTTCGATGCGATCATCGACTCCGGCGATCCGACGCGCCTCGCCGTGACGCCGACGGAGCCGCTGCACCTCACGGTCGAGATCAAGGGTTCGCGCCAGGCGGTGCTGGACGCCACACAGTCGCTCAGCGGGCGGACGATCCGGCTGATCACGGGCGCGGACGGCGTGCCATCGACGCTGGGAACGCACGAGCTCGTGCTCAAGGATGTGCTGAGCGTGTCGCCCGCCGTGGCGCCGCTCGGCGTCGATGTGACGGCGGTGACGCCACCGGTCGTGCGCATCGCGATCGAGCGCGTGAAGTAGAGCTTCGGGGTAGAGCCTCGGGGTAGAGCCTCGGCTCTCCAGCGGGCGAAGCGCGCGGCTCAGCCTTCCACGCGGACGGCGTGATACGCCTTCTTGCCGCGGCGGACGAGGATCACGCCGCCGGCAAGCACATGCTCGCTCTTCACGACGAAATCAGGGCCGACCTTCTCGCCGTTCACGCTGACGGCGCCGTTCTGCACGAACTCGCGCGCCTCGCGCTTGCTCGCGGCGCAGGTGGTGCCCGTGAGAAGATCGACGATGGGCACGCCGGCGGAGAGCGCGGCGGCGGCGACGCCGCTCGACGGCAGGTCGCCCGCGATCTCCGCGATCTGCGCGGCGTCGAGCGTCTTCACGACGCCTGAGAAGATCGCCTCGCTCGTCGCGATCGCGCGCGCGAGCTCGGTGTCGCCGTGCGTCATGCGCGTCATCTCGGCTGCGAGCCGCTTCTGCGCCTCGCGCTTCGCGGGGTCATGCGCGAGCGCATGCGCGAGCGACTGGA
>CAIXEV010000074.1 GCA_903918555.1 uncultured bacterium
AGGTGGTGATCGAACGGCGCTGGGTGCGGTCGAGGCCGCCATCACTCAAAGTGATGCCAAACGATACGAAGGGCGACTCCGGCGTCGGGCGCTCAGGCTTCGCTGCGCTCCGCCTTCGGGTGGGCTTGGAGGACGGCTGGCGTCATCCGTTCAGCAGACTGAAGTCTGCTGGCACCCAGGCGGTGGGTGTCGGACGGTTTGATCGTCGGAGTCGTCCATCCTGGGTGCCAGTGGACTTTCGTCCGCTGAACCGTGGATGTCGGAGTTGACGGCTGACATCGGTCGTTCAGCAGACTGAAGTCTGCTGGCACCCGAGGGGGTGCGTGGCGGACGTTTGGTTGACGGCTCGCGTCATCGGTTCAGCAGACTGAAGTCTGCTGGCTCCCGAGGTTTCGGTCACGCGCGGATTTGGCGCTGGTAGTACCACCACTCGCCGAGCACGATGAGGAGGCCGAGGCCGAGGATCCAGGGCCAGAGGGCGCCGCGGCGGGATTCGCCGACGCTCACGCCTTGGACGGTCGTTGTGCCGAGGTCGAGGGACTCGCGCGGTTCGATGCGCGCTTCGTTGGCGTCGCCGATGTTGACCGCGGCGAGGCGTTCCTGGCGCGTCTCGTTGCCGGGCTCGAGGAAGCCGATTCGGTAGAGGCCCACGAGTTCGACCGGGCCCCACGAGACATTGCCGTCTTGGTCGATCGCGAGTTTCTCGGTCGAGCCGTTTGGCAGCGTGAGCACGCCGTCGCGGCTTCCCGCGGGCAATCGAATCGCGATCGCCTCGCCTGGCACCAGCGTGCGGCCGATCACCGAGTCGCCCGCGCGGCCGAGGTGGTCGATCGCGTTCGCGACGAAATTGACGAACGACCTTCTGAACGGCCAGTTCGAATCGAGCGGGTCGAACGCCACATACACGAGGTGCATGTCGCTGCGGTCGAGCGTGACGATGAGCGGTCCCTCGGGCGCTTCCGCGAGCACCATGAAGCGCTTGTCGGGCTGCACCGCGACCATCTTCGAGATCGACAGTTCGTCGAGCGACGCCGAACGGAACAAGGGATGCTCGTCGCGCACCACGCGCGGGTACACGCCCTCGTGCGAGCCGAACGCGGACAGCCCCTCGATCGGCGGCGGCGGGCCAAACGACAGGTACCGCCCGCTCGGCAGCGTCTTGGGCGCAACGCCATCGAAGACCACCACATCCCAGCTCGCCGCGGTGCCGGCCTCGATCATCGACTCGTACTCGCCGACCGTCGCCGCGGTGAACCGCTCGGTCGCAAGCCCCTCGAGCAGCGTGCGCAGCAGGAACCCGCCGTTCGACACGAGCAGCACCGACAACCTTCGCGCGGGCGGCACCACCGCGATCGCCGCGTCGTCGTCGCGCAGCGCGTCGTCCTCGACGATCGCGACCTCGATCGCCGCGTTCTCGCGCTGCTCGATCGGACGGAACACGGCCTGCGCGCGGCCGGGCGTGAAGCTACCGCGCTCGTCCTTCGCGGCCGGAATCGTGATCGGCTCGGGCGTGATCACGCGCACCGCGCTGTTCACCGCCAACTGGAGCGTGACCTTCTTCTCGACCGGCTCCGGGTTCACGAGCGCCGCGAACACCTGGATGCGGTCGGGCTGCTCGGGCGGGCGGTCGGCGGAGATCCCAACGATCGCGACATTCGTCGCCGTGCGCCCGACCCTGTGGTAGACGATGCCCTCGCCCTCGCGCAGCGCGAACTGCCCGAGGTCGGCGATGCGGCCGTCGGAGTACAGCTCGAGCGTCGGCAGCGGGCCCGAGGTCGTGTTGTTCTCCTCGCCGCGCGCGTCGTTCAGGTTGAGGTTCGTGGTGAACGCGCGCGCGAGTTCGAGCGCTTCGCCCAGCTTCGTGACCTCGTCGGTCGGCTCGATCGCGTCGATCGCGGCCTCGAGCGACGCAATCGAGTCTGTGAACGGTGCGCGGATCTCGGCGCGCAGGCCGAAGGCGACGATCATCACATCGCTTGCGCGGCTCGAGAACCATCCGCCGCCGAGCAGCTCGCGCACGCGCGCTTTCGCCGCGTCCTTCGCGAGCGCCAAGCGCGTGCGCGGCTCGTCAAGCGCCTTGCCGGCGTCGTCGGTCGATTCGACCGTGTTCATGCTCGCCGAACGGTCGATCATGAGGACATGCCGCCCGCCCGCGCTGCCGAGCCCTTCCGCCTCGGGCTGCGCCACCGCGAACGCGATCGCGAGCACCGCAAGGATCTGGAGGAGAAGCAGCCAGCTGAAGCGGATCCGCTGGAACGGCGCGTTCGCGCGGAGGTCGGCGAGCGACCTTGTCCAGAGGAGCGTGCTCGACACCACTCGGCGCTTGCGGCGCAGCTTGAGGAACCAGAGCGCGACGAGCGGCGCGAGGATCGACGCGCCGAGGATCGCGCCCGCGACGGGCGTGATCCAGGCGACGGCGATCAGCTGCGTGACGGCGAGGATCGCGGCAGAGTGCGACGCGAGCGTCATCGCAGGAGCCCCCTGCGACGGAGGTACTCGAGCATGAGCGTCTCGACGGGCGTCGAGCTCTCGACCACCATGTGCACGATGTCGCGCCGCGCGCAGTAGGCGCGCAGGCCGCCGCACAGGCGATCGAGCCGTTCCTTGTAGATCTTGAGGAGTTCGGGCGTGACCGTGACCTCGGTCTCGACGCCCGTCTCGCTGTCGACGAGGAGGAGATCACCCGAGACGCCGCCCTCGCGCGACGGGTCGACGACCTGCGGCGCGAGCACCTGCAGCGCGAAGAGGTCGAAGCCGCGGCCCGCGACCATGCTGAGGCCCTTCTCGAAACCCTCGGGGAAGAGGAAGTCGGAGAGGACGACCATCACGCCCTTCCCCTGCCGGCTGGTGCCGACGAGACGCATCGCGGGCTCGAACCCCGACCCGCCCTCGGGCTCGAGCTTCAGCAGCCACTGCGCGATCTCGGCCGCCTTCCGCCGCCCGCGCATGTTGCTCGCGCGCTCGATCTTGTCGGCCGCGAAGCCCACGAGCGACACGCGGTGCTGGTTCACGAGCCCGATGTACGCAAGCGCCATCGCCACGCGCCGCGCGTAGTCGAAGGTGTCGGGCGAGCCGACGCGCATCGACGCGCTGGTGTCCACCGCGATGATGAGAGACAGGTCCTCTTCCTCGAGGAACATCTTGAGGAACAGGCGGTCGAGCCGCCCGAAGATGTTCCAGTCGACGAAGCGCAGGTCGTCGCCGTGGACATACGGACGGAAGTCGGCGAACTCGACGGATTGACCGCGCCGCTTCGAGCGGCGCTCGCCCTGCATCTTGCCGGAGAAGATCTTGCGGCTCACGACATCGACCGCGTCGAGCTTCGCCATCAGGCGCGTGTCGAGGAGGTCGTCGAGCTTGCGGAGCGGCTTCGGGGTGCTCATCGGCCACCCGCCTTCGCGCCGGCGTCCGTCTTCGCGCGAGCATCAGTCTTACCTTCATAGGTCGGCGTCGACATCACCACGCGTCGCGCGATCTCGTCGTTCGAAAGCCCAGCGGCCTCGGCCTCGAACGAGCGGTGGATGCGGTGACGCAGCGCCGAGCGCGCGATGGCGCGCACATCGTTGAAGCTGACGGCGTAGCGGCCCGCCATGAGCGCGACGACGCGCGCGCAGGTCGCGATCGCCTGCGCGGCGCGCGGGCTTGCGCCGATCCGGATGAAACGCCGGTTCTCCTCGGCGCAGAACTCGCCGTCCGGATGCGTGGCGAGCACGAGCCGCACGATCCAGTCCTGGACCTCGGG
>CAIXEV010000075.1 GCA_903918555.1 uncultured bacterium
GCCATTGACCTGCCCGTCGGCGTCGATGTCGGCCGCGCAGCCGGCGCACGCGCCCCACGAGCCGAGGACGGTCGCGAGGTCGTTGCCGTTGATCGCGCCGTCGCCGTCGATGTCGCCCGAGCACGCCTCATCCGCGACCTTCACCGTCACGGCCATGTAGTCGTGGAAGGTCTCGTCGTTCGGACGCTCGCCGTAGACGAGGAAGCGGATCGAGCCGTCCGCCGCGACATAGTTCGAGATGTTCGAGCTGATGCGGCCGACGAGCGTCTCGTCGCGGTTGCCCGCGAAGCTGGCGAGGTAGCGGTTCTGGCCGACGAGGCCGCTCGCGTCGCCCCAGTTGTTGAGCGCGTTGTTCCAGACATAGAGCTCGACCTGCGTGCAGGCGTCGGCGTAGCCCTCCCACTCGACCTTGATCTCGTCGATGTCGGCGACCGGCTCCGCGAGGACGAAGCGGAAGAGGTGCGTCGCCTCGTTGCTCGCGGAGAGCGCCGCCGTGATGTAGCGGTTTGCGTCGGTGATGCCGCCCGTCGCGTTCGAGGACGACATCGCTGTGTAGTTCGCCGCCGTCAGCGCCGTCGAGACGGGGCTGTTGTTCGCGTTCACATTGGTCCAGCTCGCTGTCTGCCGCGCAAAGCCGAACTTGTTCACGCCCGCGCCCGAGGCGAAGGTGTAGACATTCTGGGTGCCCGGGCGATGGCGGTAGGGATTGCTGACCGCGACGGTCGTGTCGCCGTCGGTCGCGCGCGCCGTCACGCGCACAAGCGCGCCGTCGGTCGCGCCGGCGGGCAGCGTCCAGCTGTACGACCCCGTGTCGGGAATCGCGTTCGCGATCGGAGTCCACGAGGCGCCGCCATCAAGCGAGTAGGCGAGGTCGACATTCGCAAGCGGCGCGTTGTTGGTGTCGGTCGCGTTCCAGCGGATCGTCTGCCTCGAGCCCGCGAGCCAGAGGTCGCCGGCCGCTGGCGAACTGATGTGCGCCGAGGGCAGCGCGTTCGTGTGGCGCGGCACCTGCTTCACGATGCAGTGGATCGCGCCCGACGCCGTGATGATGCTCGAGCACTGGATCGGCACGATCGTGACGCCGGGGCCGGCCGCGGCCTGCCACTTCGCGAGCGCGTCGGCGTCGCGCGTGTTGTAGGCCGAGTTGCCGCCGGGCGCGAGCGCGGTGCCGTAGCAGGGGATGAAGATGCGGTTGTTCACGCGGAACGCGTTCGCGTAGGTGTAGTGCGTCGCGCCGACATTCCACGCCTGCGGGCGGAAGACCTCGAAGCCGAGCGCCTGCATGTACGGGACGGCGTTGTTCGTCACGCTGAGCGCGGTCGCGTTCGAACCTGCGATGAACTCGCTGATGACGACGGTGTTGTCGTCGACGAGGTACATCCACATGTCGACGTGGCCCGTGCCGTCGACCGAGAAGGGAAGCTGCGGCATGATGTGCAGCGTGTCGATGCCCTGGAAGGTGTCGTGGAGCTCGCGGATCAGCGCCTCGCTGTGGCCGCCGCTCGACGGGTTGTCGAGGTTGACGAGCGCGGTGCAGAAGCCCGTGCGGTTCGGCCCGGGCTGGAAGTTGCCGCCCGAGTAGTAGAGGCCCTGGTCGTAGGTCGGCACGCCGAGCGTCGCGTCGCCGACGAGCGTCGGGATGAAGTTGTCGAGCGGACGCGTCTCGTAGTAATGGCTGTCGA
>CAIXEV010000076.1 GCA_903918555.1 uncultured bacterium
GCCTTGATGCGCGCGCCCATCTTGCGCGCGTTCTCCGCGGCGTTCGTCTCGTCGTACGCGGCGAGGCTCGCGAGGCCCGCGGTCATCGCGAGCGCGCCTTGGTGGAAGGTCGACGAATGCACGATCGCGCGATCGAGCGTGGTGAAGACCTTCTTCCAGACCTCGCCCCGCACGAGCACCGCGCCGACGGGCACATAGCCGCCGGACATCGCCTTCGACAGGATCACCATGTCGGGTTCGACAGGTCCCTTCGCGTCGCTCTCCTGATCGATCGCGAGGAACGATCCCGTGCGGCCGAAGCCCGTCTGCACTTCGTCCGCGACGAAGAGCGTGCCGGAGCGGCGGCAGAGGCGCGAGGCCTCGGCGAGGTAGCCGGGGGAGTGGATGTTCACGCCCTTGCCTTGGACCGGCTCGATGACGAACGCGGCGACATCGCCCTTCGCGAGCTCGCGCTCGAGCGCGGCGAGGTCGTTGAACCGGACCTGGCGGCACTCCGGAAGGAACGGCGCGAAGCCCTGGCGGAAACTGTCGCAGCCGTTCAGCGAGACGGAACCCGACGAGAGCCCGTGGAACGCCTTCGGCGCGTGGAGAAGCGCGGGGCGGCCCGTCGCGCACTTCGCGAACTTGATCGAGGCCTCGACGCCCTCGGTGCCCGAGTTCGTGAAGAACACATGGTCGAGCCCGCGCCCGATGCGGCGCTTGAGTTCCGCCGCCAGAAGCCCCGACAAGAGCGGCGCCTCGAACTGCACCATGCTCGCGAGGTCGAGCGAGAGCGCGTCTTCAAGCGCGCGGCGGATCGTCGGGTGGTTGCGACCAAAGTTGCACACCGCGTAGCCGCCGAGGAAGTCGAGGTAGCGGTGGCCCGCGCGGTCGAAGAGGTGCGGCCCCTCGGCGCGCACATAGTCGCGGTCGTAGCCGATCGTGCGAAGCACGGTCGCGAAGCGGGGGTTCACATGCTCGGCGTGGAGCTCGTGTCCGCGGCCGGCGTTCTGTTCGAGAAGCGAGCGAAGATCGAAGGTCACGGCGGGATCGAGGGAGGGGGAACCGGAACGGGGAAGGTCCGAGAGCCGCGCGGTGCACATGCCCGCGAAAGACCGGCGGGGAGTCCGTTGGGCGTAGGGACGGCTCCGCGAACAGCCGAGGAGCGCTGCATGGGCGGCCAGTGTAGACGGAGTCCTCGGAACAACCACGCACTCCGAGGGGACAAACTCGCCAACCGCCGGGAAAGTTTTTGCAGCGCCGAGATATTCGCCTACCTTGAACGGATGATCGGGGAGGCACAGATGGATAGAACGAACATGAAGTCCCGACTTGGCGCGATCGCAGTCACCCTTGGAGTCTCGCTCTCGACCCTCGTCGGCGGGCAGGCGCTGGCCGATGGCCCGCAGTCGGTCGCCCGGCAGTGGAACGACACGATGCTGAACTCGATCAAGAAGGATCGAGTCCGTCCGCCCATCCAGGCGCGCAACCTGTTCCACGCCTCGGTCGCGATGTACGACGCGTGGGCCGCCTACGACCCGAACGCCCGCGGGTACTTCTTCACCGAGAAGATCGCAGCGAACGACATCGAGGCCGCGCGCCGCGAGTCGGTCTCGTACGCGGCCTACCGCATCATGAAGCATCGCTTCGCGACGAGCCCGAACATCGCGCTCATCAATCCGATCCTCGATGCGCGCATGACGGCGCTCGGCTACCCGACGAATGTGACGACCACGGTCGGAAACACGCCGGCGGCGGTCGGCAACCGCATCGCGGCGCAGCTGATCGCGTGGGCGCTCACCGACAGCTCGCGCGAGCAGTTCGATCATGCGACCGCCTCGGGAACCTACCCCGATGTGAACCCGCCGCTCGTCGTGGCGCTGCCGTTCAATCCGACGGTCGTCGATCCAAGCCGCTACCAGCCGCTCTCGCTCACCTTCTTCGTCGACCAGAACGGCAATGTCATTCCTGGCGGCTTCCCCGCGAAGCTCGCGCCCTTCTGGGGCGCGGTGCGTCCGTACGGCATGCTCGCGAACGACATGGATCCGACCCGCTCGGGCGTCTACTTCAACCCGCCCGCGTGCCCCACGCTCAACGGCTTCGACGACGCGACCTTCCGCGACGGCCACGAGCAGGTCGTGATCAAGAGCTCATGGCTGACGCCCGACGACGGCGTCTTGATGGACATCTCGCCGCTTTCGATGGGAAACAGCCCGCTCGGCGCGGATACGAACCCCGGCCGCACGATCAATCCCGTGACCGGCCAGCCGTACCAGGCGAATGTGGTCAAGCGCGGCGACTGGGCGCGCTGCCTCGCCGAGTTCTGGGCCGACGGCCCGAGCTCGACCACGCCTCCGGGCCACTGGAACGAGATCGCAGGCCATGTCGTCGAGCATCCGGCGTTCCAGCGTCGGATGGGCGGCACGGGCCCCGAGCTCGATCCGCTCGAGTGGGATGTGAAGATGTATGTCGCGCTCAACGGTGCGCTCCACGATGCGGCGATCTGCGCATGGGGCGTCAAGGGCTACTACGACGCGATGCGCCCGATCGGCGCGATCCGCTACCTCGTGCAGAACGGCCAGTGCAGCAATCCTGCGCTCCCCTCGTACAACACCAACGGCATCCACCTCGTGCCGGGCGTCATCGAGCTGATCACGACCGCCACGACCGCTCCTGGCGAGCGCCACGAGGATCTCGCGGGCTACGAAGGCCAGATCGCGGTGAAGAGCTGGCCGGGCGCGCCTGCCGATCCGAGCACGGAGTACACGGGCGTGAAGTGGATGCTCGGCGGAAGCTGGGTGCCGTACCAGCGCCCGACCTTCGTGTCGCCGCCGTTCGCGGGCTATGTCTCCGGCCACTCGACCTACAGCCGCGCGGGCGCCGAGACCCTGAAGCGCCTCACGGGAACCGAGTACTTCCCGGGCGGCATGGGCATCTACACCTGCGTGCAGAACCAGTTCCTCGTCTTCGAGGACGGCCCGAGCCAGACCTTCGACTTCCAGTGGGCGACCTACTACGACGCTGCCGACAACTCGGGCCAGTCGCGCATCCTCGGCGGCATCCACCCGTACTTCGACGACTATCCCGGCCGCGTGCTCGGCTCGCAGGCGGCCGCGCGCGGCTTCGATCGCTCGATGGCGCTCTTTGCGCCGTTGCCGCCGTGCGACGCCGACTTCAACGGCAACGGCTCGGTCGGCGCAGAGGATCTCGCCGCGATGCTCGGGGCGTGGGGCGGTGTGGACATGAACTTTGACCTCGACGGCGATGGTGTTGTCGCTGCGTCCGACCTCGCGGTGCTGCTTGCCGCGTGGGGGCCGTGCGCGGGGTGATGCGTGCGGCGGTCTTTCGCCGCGACGGGGTCAGCTTCCGACGGCTGCCGCGGCCGGGCGCGAAACCGAATGCGAACCGGCGGGCGGCGGCTCGAACAGCACGCGGCCGCCCACGACCGTCATGGTGGCGCGGCCGCGGACCTTCCAGCCGTGGAACGGGCAGTTGCGGCTCTTGGAGGCGAACGCGTTCGCGTCGATCGTCCACTCGAGCATCGGGTCGATCACCGTGACATCGCCGGGCGCGCCTTCGCGCAGCGTGCCGAGGCCGAGCGCATCGAGGCCGCAGAGTTCCGCAGGCGTGCGCGTCATCAGCTCGATCATGCGCGGCCAGCCGATGACGCCGTCCTCGACCAGCGCCTTCGCATAGAGCGCGAGCGCGCAGTCGAGGCCGATGATGCCGAAGGGGGCGCTTGCGAAGTCGCGCGCCTTCTCCGCGACGGTGTGCGGCGCGTGGTCGGTGGCGAGCACATCGATGGTGCCGTCGGCGATCGCGGCCTTGAGCTCGGCGAGGTCGCGCTTCGTGCGCAGCGGCGGATTCATCTTCGCCTGCGTGTCGTATCCCTCGCAGGCTTCGTCGGTCAGCAGCAGGTGATGCGGGCTCGCCTCGCCCGAGCAGCGGATGCCCTCGGCGCGCGCGCGGCGCAGGATCGCGGCGCTGCCGCCGGAGGAGAGGTGCTGCGCGTGGTAGTGCGCGCCGATCGCCTTGTTGAGGCGCACATCGCGCTCGACGATGATCTCCTCCGCCTCGCGCGGCCAGGGCAGGAGCCCGAGCCGCGTCGCGACCGCGCCCTCGTTCATCACGCCGCCTTCGCTGAGGTGATGGTCCTGGCAGTGCTGCATGAACGCCTTGCCGAGCGAGGCGCAGACCTCGAGCACGCGGCGCATCATCGCGGGATTCATGATGCACTCGCCGTCGTCGGAGAAGGCGACCGCGCCTGCGGACGCCATCGAGTGCATCGAGGCGAGCTGCTCGCCCTTGCGGCCGACCGTCGCGGCGCCGACGACGAAGACGCGCGCCTTCGCGGCCTCGCGCGCCGCCTGCTGGACGAAGCGCACCGTGGTCGCGGTGTCGATCGCGGGGTTCGTGTTCGGCATGCAGCAGACGGTGGCGAAGCCGCCGGCGACCGCGGAAGCCGTGCCGCTCTTGACGGTCTCCTTCGCCTCGCCGCCCGGCTCGCGCAGGTGGACATGCGGGTCGATCAGCCCTGGCGTCACGAACATGCCGCCGCAGGCGACCACACGCGCGCCCTCGGGCGCGTCGATGGTGCGGCCGGGCGCGACCTTCGCCACGCGGCCATCCACCACAAGCACATCGCCTTCTGCGTCGATCGACTGCGCCGCGTCGAGGATGCGGCCGCCGCGGAAGAGGATCGCGCCCGAACTCACGGCTTCGGCTCCGCGGCGGCGGTGGGCTCGGTCTGGAACGGCTCGACCGGCTTCTCCTCTGCGGTAGGCGCGGCGGCAGGCGCAGGCGTCATGCTGCTGTCGACCGCGGGCACCTCGTTCTCGGCTGGAAGCGGCTCGACCGGCTTCTCGAGACCACCCGGCGGAAGGACCACGGCCTCCGCGATGAAGAGGACGCGGGTCTTCGGCTCGGTGATCGCGTCGATCTCCGCCTGCGACTTGCCCGCGTCCATCGCGAGATGCTTGAGGAACTCGACCGAGTGCTCCTCGCGGATCGCGAAGCCCACCGCGTGCACCAGGCGGCCGCGCGCGTTGCGCGGGATGAAGAACGCGTGGTCCTTGTTCATCACGAGGACGCGCGTGCCTTCGCCATCCTCGATCTCGAGCCAGCAGCCCATGGTGCGGCAGACATCGGACACGGTGCCGCTGAGCACGACGCGGCGGTCGGTGCCGGCGTAGTCGGCGACCTGCGCGGCGGTGATCTCAGGCTCGACCTCGCGGTTGGTCTCGACCAGCGAGCCGTAGACATTCCAGCCGTGGGTCGCGTCGTACTGCGCGCGCGTGGGGTGGTGGCAGCCCGTCAGCACGGAGACGGACGCCGCAAGCAGGGCGGCGGAGGCGAACAGGCGGCGCGACGCGGGTCGGTATCGGAGCGACATGGCGGCGATGATAGGAAATCGCGCGGACGCGGGCGGAAGACAAAAAGCACAGCGCCCGACGATCGTCGGGCGCTGCGAGTACGGGTTTCAGGTTTGATCGGAGCGGGCCGCGAACGGCCTGCGATTTCGATGACACCTGAATCGTTGGGATTCAGCCCTTACGGGATCAACCCTTGGTGGCGGGGCACTTCGAGGCGCAGCCCGACTTGGTCGAGCAGTCGCTCTTGCCGCTGACGGCGCCGGGCGCCGACTTGGCAGCCGAGCACTCGGACTTCGCCGAGCAGTCAGCCTTCGTGCCGCAGCTCTTCTCGCCGACGGCGCCGGGAGCGGCCTTCGCAGCCGAGCACTCGCTCTTGGCAGCGCAGCAACCGCTCTTCTTCTCGCCGACGGCGCCCGGGGCAGCCTTGTCCTTGCAGGTGCTGTTGCACTTGCCGCAGCAATCAGCGCTCTTGGTGCCGACGGCGCCCGGAGCGGTGGTGGACTGCGTCGACGCGCACGCGCCGAGGAAAGCGAAAGCCGTGAGGGCAGCGAGGGTAGCGATGGTCTTCATGTGAGGAGTCTCCTTACTGTGTGCCGGGATTCGCGTGTCGGGTCCAGTTTCAGAAGTGTCTGGCCAGACTCTGTTTCGTACTCCCGCGACACGCGGGTCGAGCCAACTCGACGGACCTTCCGTCGGGTTGTTCCTGGAGCACGGGGATCGGCACGAACAGCCCCGGACCTTCAGGAGTGGCGAGTGTACCGAGCCAACCCGCCCGGGTTGAGGGTTGATCGCGCGGATTTCGCGCAGGAATGCGTCGGCGGAGCGCCTACATTGGGTCGTTATGGCGACGCATCCGCACCATGGCAGCGACAACCACGGCGGCTCGGAGCCCGACGGCCC
>CAIXEV010000077.1 GCA_903918555.1 uncultured bacterium
AGCCGCATCGACCCGACGCTCGCGCCGAAGGGCGACAGCTCTCTCTATGTGCTGCTGCCGACCGCGAACACGAAAGCCGCCGCCGACGGCGCCCCGATCGACTGGAAGAAGGAAGCCCCGCGCGTCCGCGAGGAGACGCTCGCGCGGCTCTCGAGCGTGATGGGCATCCCCGACGCCGCGCGCCGCGTGAAGGCCGAGATCATGTTCACGCCCGACGACTGGCGCGCGCAGAACATCAACCACGGCGCGACCTTCAACCTCGCGCACAACATCACCCAGATGCTCCACTGGCGCCCGCAGCACAAGCTGCAGGGCTTCGACAACCTCTGGACAGTCGGCGGCGGCACGCACCCGGGCTCGGGTCTGCCGGTGATCTTCCTCGCAAGCGAGATCACAAGCCGCCTGCTCTGCGCCGAATGCGGCGTGAAGAGCCCGCTCGACGCCCCGCACGCGCGCCGCGCCGACGCAGCCCTCCCCCGCGAACGCGGTGGAATGCTGGCGGGCGTGTAAGGGGCGAACCCGTTGCGAGCAGCCAGATGAAGTGACCAGTTTGCTCGTCGCTTCCGAATGTGACCAGTGGACTCGTCATGATTTCCACGACTGGGTCCGCCGGCGCACGCAGCCCTCACTCGGAAGACGAGGAGCGCGCAGGAGCGTCCCAGAGCGCCGAGACCGGGCACGCGACGAGGTCGTCTTCAAACGCGACGGGCGCGGGCACCATGCAGAGCAGCACGCCCCTGCGAAAGCGCTTGCCTGCGGCCTCCCTGAGGTGCCGGAGGCCCGCGAAGTCCGAGGCCGTGGGCGATGCCGTCTTCTTCACCTCGATGCCGACCACCGCTCCCGCGCGGCTCTCGAGGACGATGTCGACCTCCTGCTGCTTGTGCGTGCGGTAGTGGAAGAGAGACGGGCGTTCCGCGCTCCACGCGGCCTGCTTGAGCAGTTCGTTCACGACGAATGTCTCGAGCACGGGGCCCGCGAGCGGCCCGCCCTCGAGCAGCCGTGACAGGTCCGCGCCGAGCAGATGGCACAGGAAGCCCGTATCGAGCAGGATGAGCTTCGGCGACTTGACGACCCTGCTCGTCAGGTTGGTGCTCCACGCCGGCAGCGTCGCGACAAGAAAGGTCGCCTCGAGGAGCGCCCAGATCCTCTGCAGCGTCGTGAGCGGAAGCTGGGCGTCGCGGGCGATCTCGCTCAGATTCAGGGTCGCGGTCGACCGTGCCGCGGCAAGACGGAGGATCATCGGCACCTCGCGGAGCCGCTGCAGGTTGCCGAGGTCCCGCACATCCTTCTCGATCGTGGAGGAGAGGTAGCTCTCGAACCACTGCGTGCGTCGGTCGGCGCCCTGGCGGGCGACGGCCTCCGGAAAGCCGCCACGAACGAGCACGGGGGCGAGCTCACGCCAGGTCTCGCCGGCACCGCGGGGCCGGAATGCGCCCGATCGAAGCACGGTGTCCACGAACACCTCGCGACGCCCCAGAAGCTCGCCTCGCGAGAACGGGCGAAGGGTAAGGATCTCCATGCGGCCCGTGAGCGACTCGGAGACGGCTGGCAGGAGGAGCGGGCTGGCCGACCCCGTCAGGAGGAACCGGCCCGGCCGCCGGTCCTCGTCGACCGCGCGCTTGATCGCGGGGAAGATCGCGGGAACGCGCTGCACTTCGTCGAGGATGACCCGCGGAGGAAGCGCGTCAACGAACGCGTCCGGATCGTGCTCCGCCGCCGCGCGGTCGGCGGTCCGGTCGAAGGTGCGGAACTCGAACGGCCTTCCGCGGACCGTGACGGCGCGCGCGAGGGTCGTCTTCCCGCACTGCCGCGGCCCTTGGATGAACACGACGGGCGTGTCGGAGATGGCTTCGAGAAGCCGGGGCCGCAGATGGCGGGCGAACATGGGGAGAGGATACCCCGGGCCGTGGTTCCGATCCACATAGAAGTGCAAATTCACCCGCTTCGTGGGTGATTTTCGCCCACCAGCGCATGCCGCCGCAGACGCGAGCGGCTGCGACGAGCGTTCGGAGCCCAAGGCCCACGCCAGACGCGCGCCCCGTCGCTTGCGATCGCTGCCCTCTCTGGATTTTCGCGCCTCGCGCTGCCGCGCCCGGCGTTCGGATCCTGAGTTTGGGGAGAAGGGACCGTCATGTGGACGGTTCCAGAGTGAGCAGAGAGCCAAAAGGGGAAAGGGTCAATCGGGAGTCCTCGCGACGCGGAACCCGAGGCTGTTGAGCGTGGCCCCGGGGGCGAGGCCGATCCGGGAGGCGGCGCGGCAAGCGGTCCTCCGCCTCACGACGCCCCGCACGCGCCCCAGGAGGAGAGAAGGACGGCGAGGTCGTCTGCGAGCACCTGGCCGTCGCCGGTGAGGTCGGCGCCGCAGGCCGTGCACGGGCCCCACGCGCCGAGCAGTGCCGCGAGATCGGCGCCGCTCACCGCGCCGTCGCGATTGAGATCCGCGACGCAGCCGCACTCGTCGGGCACGCCGTCTTGGTCGGCATCGGCGCTCGTGCCCGTGGCGATGTCGACGGCGTCGTCGACGCCGTTCACATTGCAGTCGGGCGCGGTCGTGATCTCGATGCACGCGGCCGCGAGCTGACCCGCATCCCCCGCCACGCCGTCCGACGCGACGAGGCTCCACACGCCCTGCGGCGCGCGGCCCGTGAGCGACGCGAGCGAACCGGTCGGGCGCAGCGAACCGGCGAGCACGGGCACGGCGCTCACCGAACAGGTCGTCTCGGCGGCGTTGGCCGCCGCATCGTCGAACCAGCAGTCGATGTTGTCGCCGCCGCACCCCCACGGCCCCGGGAACCCGACCGACGGCATGCCCGGGCGATCGACGAGCACGACCTCGACGCCCGACGGATGCCGGACGCGGAACGCGAGATCGCCGACCCACGGATGCGTGGCGGCGACGCGCACGCGCATACCGACGATCGTGCGCACATCGGCCGTGGGCGGCACCGTCACGGTCTGCGTCACGGCTTCGTTGTCTGTGATCGCCGTGGGCAAAACGCACCACGAATCCGTGCGCGTGTCGGCGTGCGAGGCGGCAGCCACGGCAAGCGCGATCGCGGCGATGGATGCGAACTTCATCATCGCGCCCCCTGTGCGTTGAGCACCGCGTTGCGGGCCGAGTCGCCCGTCTGCGCCGGATCGCGCATGCCGCTCACATGACACCACCCGACCGTCAGCCCCATGTCCTGCGCGCCCACGATGTGCCCGGCCGCGTGCTCGACCACGCCGTCCTCGGGATCGGAAAGGAAGAGATCCGTGACGATGTTGCAGTAGTCGTAGATGATCGGCACATTCCGGAAGGTCGTGGTGTAGGTGTGGAGCTTCGCGCGCGCTGCGGTCGGAATGCCCGCGAGCCACACGGCGGCGCCATCGGGCGTGATGTCGTAGTTCGAGCCGCACTGGATGCCGAGCGCCGCCCCCAGCGCAGCGAGGTTGCCGGCAAGAGGCGTGCCTTCGAGCGGCGACCCGACGCACTGCATCAGCCGTCCCGGGCCCGCCCAGTCGAGGCCGCTCCAGTAGAAGGTCTTGAGATGCAGCGCGGCGCAGCCGCCTTGGCTGTGGCCGACGATCCCGTAGCTCTTGAACTGCGCCGCGCGCGTCGCGAGGTCGACCGCGAAGGCGTCGTTTGAAAGAGTTTGCGACAGGTACTCGTACGGCCACGCATCGCTCGCAAACTGCGCCAAGGGCCACGGGTTCGAGCTCGCGCAGTAGCCGTGCGCGAGGACAAGCGCGTGCGCGCCGACCGGCGGCACGAACGAGGAGATCTCTGGCACCGCGACCGTCGCGAGCCCGGGCTCTCCGCCCCACGCGCTTGGGTCGAGCGGCGCCGTCGACGCAGCCACGGCGGACAGTGCCCGCGCATCCGGCACGATCTCCGCACGCACATCGAGCGGCGCGAAGCCATCGCGCTCCTGCAGGCGAATGCCGCGGAAGACAAGCGCCTCGCCCTTTGCGAGGTCGATCTGGCGCCGGTCGAACCCGAGGCGCACGGTCGGGACGCCGCCTTCGAGCGTGACCTCGGCGAGCCCGCCGATCCAGCCGAGGACGCGCGACTTTCGGCCCGCGACCGCCCAGAGTTCGGCGGCCGCGAACACCGTCTCGCCCGCGGATGCCCGCGTGACGGAGAAGTCGCAGTGGATCCAATCGGGCTTCACGCGGTCGGCGTGCACCACCGAGCCGCCGCCGATCATCGCGCCATCGGCGATGCGCGCGAGAACGAACACGCTTCGCTGCCGCGACGCGCCACGCGCGTCGAGCACGAACCCGTCGATCCGCACGATCGCGTCGCCTGCGCGCGCACGGGCGAAAGTCACGCGGACGGAACCATCCTTCGCGCCGCGCACGAGCTGCGCCCGCTCGACGACGCCGTCGCGCCAGCTCACCGTGGCAGCCGTGACCTCGGCAGCCCGCCCACCCAGCGGACCGCGACGGCCCGCCAGTTCGCCGCGCACGACGAACTCGAGCGCACATCCCGCGCGATTGACGCGCGACGCAAGATGCGCGACCAGCGCCGGGCCGTCCTTCTCGCCCGCGCCATCGTCGACGACGAGCGCCGCCCCGGGGCCCGCGGGCACCTCGCTCCAGAACTCGACCACGCAGTCGCCGGCGGGCGCATCAAGCTCGAACGCACGCGTCGCATCCTCGATGCCGAACGCGGCCTGCGATGCAAACTCCTCGGTGATGCGCGCGACCAACGCATCGCTTCCCTGAAGCGGGATCGCCTGCACGCCGACCGACAGCCGCCCGCGCCAGCGACACGCGTCGACGCCCAGCGGAATCAGCCGCAGCGCGCCGCCCGCGTGCACGAACTCGAAGCGCACGACGCGCGCGCGCTCGGTCGCGGGCGCGAACGAAGCGGTGAACACCGCGGCCCGCGACCGCGTCGGCGTCGCCTCGGGGGAAGGAAGCGCGACGACCCCCTGCTCGACATCGGCGGCCGGCGCGAACAACCGCTTGACCGACATCCGCGGCGCGTCGGCGGCGCGCACGGCTGCGGCGCACAGCGCAATCGCGCAAGTCACGACGAGAATGAAAGTGTTCCCAACCCGCATGCGACCAATCTAGCAGTCATCCGCGCGCCTCCGAAGAAACACGACGGACTTCCGCCACGATCAGGGAATCAATCGAGGCTCTTCGCCACGCGCACGCCGAAGAAGTCGTTGGCGTACTTCGGGTCGAGGCTCCCGCGATACGCGCCGCGGCAAGTGCTCGCGAGGAAGTACCAGCATCCACCGCGCGCCACGCGGCCACCGCTTCCATCGCCCACCATCTCGGCGGCTTCGGTTCCCTCGTCGGGGTACTGACCGTACATGTCCTCGCACCACTCCCAGACGTTGCCGTGCATCTCGCGGAAACCCCACTGGTTCGCGGGCAAGCTGCCGCACTTCACGGGCTTGTACGGCGCCGGGAAGTCGCCGCCGCCGTAGTAGACCTGGGACGGCGTCACGCTCGAACCGAACGAGAACGCCGTCTTCGTGCCGGCGCGGCACGCGTACTCCCACTCCGCCTCGCTCGGCAGGCGCAGCTCGCCGCCCGCCGTCTCGACGAAGTGCTTGCAGTCGTTCCAACTGACCGTGTCGATCGGACGGTCGAGGTCGTCGGGCGTCGCGGCGCGTCGACCGAGGATCGCGCCCCACTCGGCCTGCGAGACGGCCTTCTCGCCAAGGTAGAACGGCTGGCGGATCACGCGCTTGTGCTGCTTCTCGTCCGAGCCGCGACCGGCTTCATCCGCGGGCGACCCCATCATGAAGGTGCCATCGGGCACAAGCAGCAGCACGATGTCAGATGCCTTGTGGCGAATCTTCCATGGCCTGCCAATCATGGCGATCCGATCGCGCACGACCGCATCCGTGACCACGGCTGGGTCCGGGAGCGAGGTGATGACCTTGTAGTCCTTGAACGACATTGGGTTGGCGCCGATCTACGACGACCGTACAACAACTGTCGGGGACCGAACGGAAGCTCACAACCACATCGAGAGTCGGACGGTGACGACGAAAACCGGCCAGAGTTCGTCCATTCGAAGCGGTCCTTGCCTCGAGAGAGGAATCTCTCACAGAGCATACAAGGTTTCGTCATTGAGGGCGGGGTACTTGAGATGGTTTCACGCCTCAAAGGCAACAATGTGCGACGAACGGTTTGAAACTCCGCCCGAAGACTCTTGAAGACCAAATCAGAGTCTCGTTCGGATCGCCCAGAGATCGGGAAAGAGCGGCGCGAACAGCGTTGTCCTCAGGTAGGCCGCTCCCGGGCTGCCACCGGTCCCCTGCTTGAAGCCAATGGTGCGCTCCACCATCTTGACATGGCGATAGCGCCATTCCTGCACACCTTCGTCGAGGTCGACGAGCAGCTCGCACACTTGTCGCTCGATTGGGTGCTTTCGATAGACCTCGAGCAACGCGTTCTGAAACTCCGGCCATTCCTGCGGGGGCTCGGTGACATCGCGCTCGATCAGTTCGCGCGGGACGGGATGACCATGGCGGGCGAGAAACCGCGCGAAGGCGTCGTAGAGCGTGGGCCTGGTCCAGCGCGCCTCGATCGCGGCGCGTTCGGGCGAACCCTCCGGATTGTACGACAGCACACGGGCATGCTTGTTGCCGAGCAGGAACTCGAACTCGCGGAACTGCGCGCTCTGGAAGCCGCTCGAGTTCGCGAGGAAACTGCGGAACGAGAGGAACTCGACCGGAGTCATCGTCTCGAGGACATCGATCTGCTGCACCATCGTCTTGAGGATGGTGAGCATGCGCTTCAGGGTTCCGGATGCCTGCACGGCATCGCCGCGGACGAGCGCCGACGCGAGGTGGTCGCCCTCGTGCAGCTGCTGCTTGAACCAGAGCTCGTACACCTGGTGGATGATGATGAAGAGCATCTCGTCATGCTCCGGCGCGTCGGTGCCGGGATGGCGCGAAAGCGGCTGCTGGAGCGCGAGGAGCTCGGGGATCTTGAGATAGCTTCCGTAGGTGAGGTTCACGCGCGACAGGCTAGCTGATCGAGGCGCGTTCGGGCGAACCTACTGCCCCGCCGTGCCGGAGGCCTTGAGCACCTGGAGCCGGCCGTTGCGGAGATCCCAGATCACCTGCTGCGCGCGGATCGGCGCGGGCTGTCCCTTCACGGCGATGGTCACGCTGCGGCCTTCGGCGGCGGTCAGCGTGGCGATGCCCGTGGTGACCGAGTAGTCGAACGACCCGCACTCGACATCCTGATCGGGCGTGCGGATGAAGACGCCGCCCGTGCCCTTGACGCCGAGCAGCTCCGCCGGCCCGCCGAGGTCGACGCCACGATCGCCGGCGTCCTTCGCGGGAGCTTCGCCCGGCTTCGCGTTCGCGTCGAGCGGACGCCGCACGGTGGCCTCGATCACATCGCATCGCATCGAGAGGGTGTCGTCGGCGCGCGCGCCGGCGTGCAGCACCTCGACGCCATTCTCCATGGTGATCTTGAAGACATCGTCGTACTGGCGCTCGAGCGCCATGCGCCGCTTCCAGCGGAAGCGCGTGGTGCCGTCGCGGCCGAAGGTGATCGCGCCAGGCGCGCGGTCCCTTTCGGCGGCCTTCGACTCGGCCGTGGACTCAGCCTTGGGCGGCATGTTGACGAGGATGCCGCCGTCGCCGACGACGAGACCCTCGCGCGTGCGCATGTCGTACTCGATGTGCTCGCCCGTCACGCGGAAGACGCGCGGGTCGCCCTCGCGCGCGGGCGTGTCCCAGCTGCGACTCTCGATCCGCGCGCCGCCCTTCGCGATGAACTGGTCGAGCGAGCGCTGCGCCGAACCGATGTCGCCGGCCATGCCGCCATCGCCCGTGCTCTTCTCCCCCATGCCCTTCGCGGCGGCGCGCGCCTTCGGGTCGATGCCGAGCTCGAGCAGCAGCGACTGCGCGTCGACGGCGTCGCTCGTCTGCGCGTTCGGCTTGCTGCGCACCTTGACATCGCCGCGGATGTCGAGCGTGCCGCGCGCGTCGCTGAGCTCGGTGTAGTCGAGCTCGTTGCTCCAGGTCGCCTCGAGGGTCGGCGCCGCTTCGGGCGTCGGGCGCTCGATCTTGCCGCTGCCGAGCGCGACCGGATCGCGGAACGCGCGGAAGCGGCCTGGCCCCTCGCTGCGCGCGCTGCGGGTCGAGTCGTCGAAGCGCAGGTCGCGGAGGTTGTCGGCGACGACATTCGAACGAACGATCGCGACATTGTCGCCGCTCAGTCGCAGCTTCCGCTTCGTCGCCTCGCCCACGAGCGTGTCGGCGAAGACGCGCGCGCCCTCCTTGAGGAGGACCTGCACGCCGCCCTTCGCCTCGACCACATCGATCTCGACATCGCCGAGGTTTCCGTCGGAACCCGCAAGCGCACCGCCACGCGCGGCGGCCGGCGCGGGCGCAGCGTCGGCGCCGGCGGGCTTCTCGCGGAAACTCACCACGAGGTCCTCGGTCCAGATCGTCTGGCTCGCATCGCGCGCCTCGATCGCCTGCCTGGCGACGAGCCGGCGCGGGATCGAATCGCCCTTCGCGTCCTCGCCGAGGAAGAGCTCGAGCCGCTTGGCGCGCATCGCGCCGTCGCCGCCGAGCCTGCGCACGCTCACGGCGCCGGCGCCGGCGCCGCCATCGGCGATGATCGCATCGATTCGCTCGGCGTCGCTCGGGCTGAACGCGACCTCGAGGCTGTCGGCGTCCATCTCGAACTGCCGGCCGAACACATTCACGCCGCCGCCGAAGCGCGCGAGCGACAGTTTCGCGTCGTCGCCATCGCCCGCGAAGCGCAGGTCGACGCCGCCCTTCCAGGTGATCTCGAGTTCCTGCGCGGCAGGATCGAAGCGGAACTCGTCCTTGCGGCCCTTCGCGGGCGGGTCGACCACCATCGCCGCGGCCGCTGGATCGGCCGAGACGAGCATGCGCGCCGCATCGGGCACGATCGCGGGCGCGTACTCGAGCATCGACACGGCCCGCGCGGAGCCGCGCGCAAACGCCATCCGCCCGCCGCCGTCGAGCCTGCCTTCTCCTTCGCGAAGCGACGCCCAGAAGCTGGTGCCCTCGAGCGTCATGCGCGGGTTGCTGACCGTGAGCGGGAAGCCTTCGCGGCCGTGCGCCTCGACGCGCTCGTCGCGCACGCTGTAGCGGAGGCGCGAGCAGACGATGCGCGACGACGAGCGGCCGTCGACCACCTCGACGCGCGGGCCGATCACATCGAAGCGGATGTCGTCCTGCGACGCGAGCTGATCGGCGGGATCGGTCGCGGGCAGCATCACGAGCCGGCCGCCGAAGGTGACGGTGACGCTGTCGGCGGGCGCCTCCTGCACGGAGGCGAAGGCGAGCGGAACAACGGCAAGCGCGACGGGCGCGCGGAGAGAGCTCACGAACGGCATGGAAACCAACGATCCAGAGGCTGCGCCGGCGACCGGGCTCGAACCGCGAGGGACAAAGGCCAGATCATCGAGCCCGCGCGACTCGAGGCTGAAGACGGCGACGAGTTCATCGCCGGTGATCGTGCTGCGCACGCCGTCCTTGACGCGGACGATCTCGACGCCGCCGAGCATGACGAGGCGATAGAACGGGTTCTTCGCGGGCTTCGCGGCGTCAGGTGCGGTCGCGGCCGGGGCCGCCGGCGCCGTCGCAGCCGGGACCGCGGGCGCCGCGGCGACGACATCGCCCGCACCACCCGAGGGCTGCGCGCCCTTCGCGACCGCGTCGACGATGCCCGTCGACGCGCCTTGCGCCTCACGCTTCGCGGCGATCGCGCGCGCGGCGCGGTCGATGCGGATCGGCTCGAGCGCGCGGTCGACGATCAGCCGCTCGAGTCCGTCGCCATCGGCGTCGAGCACGAGCGAGAGACCTTCGCCCGCGAAACTTCCCGCGTCGGTTGCGACGCGCACCGCGCGATCGCAGCGGACCTCGCCGAGGATGCCGTCGAACTGCGCCTGGTCCGCGGTCACCACCACCGCGGGCGTGTCGCGGTCGGTGTCGATCGCGCTGCCATCGGCCTTCGGCTTGAAGAGCCGCACCACGACATCGTCCTCGAGCGTGCCCGACTCGAGCGCGCGGCGCGGCACATAGGCGACGCCCTTGCGCGAGGCGAGCGACAGCACGCGGCCGTCCTTCATGTAGATCACCGCGCGCGGCTCGCGCATCGAGAGC
>CAIXEV010000078.1 GCA_903918555.1 uncultured bacterium
AGACGACGAGAAGGCCTACGCGATCTACGGCGCGTACGGCGCGCTCGTGTACGCCACGCCGTACATCGGCGGCATGTTCGCCGACCGCTTCCTCGGCGCGCGGCTCGCGGTGATCTGGGGCGGCATCCTCATGGCCGCCGGCCACCTGCTCATGACGATCGAGCAGGAATGGGCGCTGTACGGCGCGCTCGGCCTTCTCATCGTCGGCAACGGCTTCTTCAAGCCGAACATCTCGACGATGGTCGGCTCGCTCTACCCGCGGGGCAGCTCGCGCCGCGACGCAGGCTTCACGATCTTCTACATGGGCATCAACCTCGGCGCAGCGCTCGCGCCGCTCGTCTGCGGCTATGTGGGCGAGAAGTTCGGCTGGCACTACGGCTTCGGCCTCGCGACGATCGGCATGCTGCTCGGCCTCGCGACCTTCGTCGTGCCGAGCGTCGTCGCAAGCCTCCTGATCCTGCTCGCGAGCATCGCGAGCGTCGTGACGATGTTCGTGACGACGGCGGGCGACACGCTGCAGACGCTGCTGAACCTGCCGGTCGCGATCGCGCTGCTCGCCGCGGGCGCCATCAGCTTCGTGAAGCTCGGGAAGGGCGAGATCCCCGGCGATCTTGGCCGGCCGCGCGACGCCGAAGGCAATGTCGTGCGCCCGAGGTTCGTGCTGCCGATCTTCATCGGCACGCTCGCCGCGGTCGCCCCGCTCGCGCTCCTCGTCAGCCACAGCAGCTACGCCACCTATGCGCTGAATGTGATGGGCGTGCTTGCGTTCGGCTCGATCATCCTCTCCGCCTTCGCCGCGCCTGCGCTCGAGCGTGGACGGCTCTTCGTCATCCTCATCCTCTGCTTCTTCTCGATGCTCTTCTGGGCGTTCTTCGAGCAGGCGGGCTCGAGCGTCAACAACTTCACCGACCGCAATGTCGACCGCGTCGTCGGCGATGTCGCGGTCAAGGAAGGCAGCACCTACACCGACGTCGCCGTCACGCAGGAGTTCCTCGGCGTCGATGTCGCGGGACGCGTGTGGACGCTCGACGACATCTCGGCCGCGCAATCGTCGCTCATCGAGGGCGACGGCTATGTGGTGCTCGAGTTCAAGGCGAACGACGACGATGTGTCGAAGGGCGTCACCGTCGACGGCACGCCGGTCGTGAAGGACACGGTCTACAAGTACGCGCTGTCCTGGCAGGATTTCGTCGCGAGTCAAGTGATGCCGGTCGCGCGCTCCAAGGCGCCGGACGACCGCAAGGCTCTTGCGCAGCTCGATGACGCGGCGCGCAGCGCGGCGGGTCGCGTCACCTTCACGGCCGACGCAGGCGATGCGGCGGCGGGCGTCGGAGTCTCCGGCGAGGAAGTGAAGGCCAGCGTCTTCCAGGCGCTGAACCCGATGTTCATCCTCGCGTTCGGCCCAGTCTTCTCGTGGCTGTGGGGTGCCCTCGGACGCCGCGACCCGAGCGCGGGCGTGAAGTTCGGCCTCGGACTCGTGCAGCTCGGTCTCGGCTTCGCCTGCTTCTGGATGGGCGCGAAGTCTGCGGACTCGAACGGCATGGTCGCCATGTCGTGGCTCGTCCTCGGCTATCTCCTGCAGACGACGGGCGAACTCTGCCTGTCGCCGGTGGGTCTCTCGCTCGTGACGAAGCTCTCGCCCGTGCGCGTGGTGAGCACCATCATGGGCGCGTGGTTCCTCGCGACAGCCTTCTCGCACCTGCTCGCCGCGTTCCTTGCGAAACTGACCGGCGTCAAGGAGTCCGGCGGCGTGATCCCGCCGCCTTCGCAGACGGTCGGCACCTACGGCGAAGTGTTCGGCCTGATCGCCATCCTGGCGATCGCCGCGGGCTTCATCCTGTTCCTGCTGAGTCCGATGCTGCGAAAGCTCATGGCGCTCGACGACGAGGGCGCAGCCGCGCGCAGCGGCCACTGAACCCGCTCACGCCCGCACGAAGGTGCCCTGCCGCACGAAGGTGCCCTGCTTCGGGTCCTTGGTGACCCCGGGGAACCTGAGCACGCGGTTGTGCATGGCGACATAGACGCCGGGTGCAAGGATCTGCACGGCGGTGAGCGCCTCGGTGACATTCTGCGTCGCGTCGGTGCGGCGCATCTCGTAGGGCCGCATCGCGCCCGTGAGGACGATCGCCTTCGTGGCGCCACC
>CAIXEV010000079.1 GCA_903918555.1 uncultured bacterium
CAGACCGCGAGCAGGCAGGCCGCGATGGCGACCACGCACGGGACGCGCGCGGTGCGCTCCTTCCACCGGAGAAGCGGCCCAAGCAGCCGCCACGCCGCGCGCACGATCAACGCCGCCGCCACGAGCTGCATCGCGGCCATGGCATGCGCGGCGGCGGGTGCGGCGAGGTCGAGCGAGCTGTAGAGCGCGCAGGCGGCGAGCATGAGCGCAAGCCCGGGCAGCATGAAGCCGAGCCCTGCCGCGATCGCACCGAGCGGCCCGCCGCGGACGGCGCCGAGGTAGCAGCACATCTCATGCGCCTCGGGGCCGGGCAGCAGCTGGTACACCGCGAGCGCGCGCCGGAAGCGGTCGCGCTCGACCCATCCGCGGCGCTCGACGAAGTCGCTCTCGAGGTCCGCGATCTGCGCGACGGGTCCGCCGAACGCGCGCGCGCCGAAGGCAAGGAACGAGAAAAAGATGCTGGCCGCACGCCGCGCACCGTTCATGGTCGGAAGGTAGCAGACTTGCCGAATGTCCCGAACTGACCGCAGTCGGCGAAGGAGCGCTTCGTATATTGGGGACTTATGACGGTCGTTTCCCGATCCAGCGTCGCCCTTGCGGGCCTCACCAGCCTCGCTCTCGCCGCCGCCGCCCACGCGGTCGACCTCTCGGTCCTCGGGATCGAGGTCACGCAGGGCTGGCAGTCCTCGACCAACGGCAACACGCTCGTGGCGCGCAACGCGACCGTTGTGCGCGTGCGAGTCTCGCTGAATGGCCAGACGACCGCCCAGCCGGGTGTCGACGCCGTGCTGCGCATCTACTCGAACGGCGTCGAGATCCCGTCGTCGCCGGTCTACAGCACGAACGGCCCGATCACCGCGCCTGTCACGCCGAGCGCGGCGAGCATCGACCAGACGATCAACTTCCTCTGCGTGCCGCCGCAGTCGACCGACATCGACTTCGTGGTGACGGTGAATCCGTTCCGCGCCATCGCGGAGACGAACTACGCGAACAACTCGTCGTCGGTGAACAACAAGCCCTTCGTGTGCCGCAAGTTCGTCGACCTCGCGTACCTGCCCGTCAACTACACGCTCGGCGGAGGGCTGCCCTCGGCGGCGCTGATCGAGCCGGGAACCGGCGACAGCTTCCTGCGCGGGATCTACAAGGTCGGCGACTGGAACTACCACCGCTCGCCGCTGCCGACCTTCAACTGGACGCAGAACATCGAGACATCGAACACCGCGCTGCTGACCGCGCTGAACGACATCCGCCAGAACCAGATCCCCGCCGCGGGCTTTGCGCGCCCCGAGTTCATCTACGGCTGGCTGCCGGGCAACCCGTTCAGCGGCAACGGCCAGGCGATCGGCATTCCCGGCGCTGCGGCGTTCGGCAACACCGAGAGCACGCGCTTCCAGCGCACCTTCGCCCATGAGATCGGGCACTGCTGGGGCCAGCAGCACAACTCGCAGACGCTCGGCTCGGTCGGGTTCGACACCGAGCACCTGCTCCGCGACCCGCTCAACCTCGCGCAGCTGATGCCGTCGACGAAGAACGATGTCATGGTCGCCGGCCTGCTCACCTCGCAGGCGTGGGTCTCGTCGGTCACCTACAACGACGCGATCTCCGACGCGCGCTCCGTCTGCAGCGGCTTCGCCCCGAGCGATGGCGTTGGCGACGGCGTGGGCGGCGGCGACGCGTTCGACCAGTCGATCGATCCCGCCGCAACGGGCGTCATCCGCATCGCGGGCGTGCACGACCACCTCGCGCGCACGGTTGCGCTGCTGCCTGCCGCGCATCACGAGCTCATCGTGCCCACCGAGGACGATCCCCGCGGCAATCTCGCGGTCGAGAGCTACTCGGCCGACGGCGCGCTCCTCGCGTCGGTGCGCGTCGACACGCGCAGCTGCCGCGAATCGTGCGCCGATCCGAAGCACCTGCACCGCACGACGCCGCTCTATGTGAACCTTCCGCGCTGGGTGAAGGGCGTCGAGGCCGCGCGCGTCGTGGTGATGGAGTGCAGCGGCAAGTCGGCGGGGCGCGTGCTCGCGACGCTGGAGCGCACGCCCTCGTCGCCCGTCGTGACCGCGCTTTCCGTCGCGCCGGCCGCGGCAGGGCCCGTCGCGTTCGACCCGAACACCGGGCGCCTCACGGGCGAAATCCGCGTCGCGTGGACCGCGACCGACGCCGACGGCGACGCGCTCACAGCCGACCTTCTCTACAGCCCCGACGGCGGCAACGCGTGGATTCCGCTCAAGGTCGGCGATGCCGGCCGCGCGGGCGGCGGCGAGTTCGTCTTCGACTCGGCCGAGATTCCCGCGAGCCGCGGCCACAACGGCAGGTTCCGCGTCGATGTCAGCGACGGCATGAACTCGAGCGACCACGAGGGCTCGCAGTCGTTCATGCTCGGCAACGGCGCCCCGCCCGATGTCCATGTGATCGGCCCGAACTCGAACACCACCTTCAAGCAGGGCGCGACGGTGTTCCTGCACGGTTCCGCGTGGGACCTCGACGACCAGCTGCTGCCGGAGACCTCGATCGCGTGGACGAGCTCGCTCGACGGCGCGCTCGGCACGGGCCGCCAGCTCGTGGTGCGCGATCTCTCGGTCGGAACCCACACGATCACCCTCCGCGGCACCGACAGCGGCGGACTCTTCACCGAGAAGACGATCACGCTCGCGGTCACCGCCCGCGAGTTCAACAACGGCGACTTCGACGGCGACGGCGCGATCGGCGGCGGCGACCTCGCGGTGCTCCTCAGCGAGTGGGGCGGCCCGGGCCTTTCGGATCTCAACCTCGACGGCGTCGCGGACGCCTCGGACCTCGCGATGCTTCTTTCACGCTGGGGATGAGCGACGCCTCCGACGCCAAGTTCGACACGATCGTCGTCGGTCTCGGCGCGATGGGGTCCTGCGCCCTCGCGGAGCTTGCGCGGCGCGGCCGGCGCGTGCTCGGCATCGACCGCTTCGCGCCGCCGCACGAGCGCGGCAGCTCGCACGGCGGCAGCCGCGTCATCCGCCTCTCGTACTTCGAGCACCCCGACTATGTGCCGCTGCTGCGGCGCGCGTACGACGGCTTTGACCGGCTCGCGAAGGATGCGGGCGTCGTGCTGCGCTACGAGACGGGTCTCGTGATGGGCGGCCCGACAGGCAACCGCGTGGCGGCGGGCATGGTGCGCAGCGCGCGCGAGCACGACCTCAAGGTCGATGCGATCGACGGCGCCGAGCTCATGCGCCGGCACCCGCAGTTCAGCGTGCCGAAGGACTGGGAGATCGTCTGCGAGGCGCGCGGCGGGTTCGTGCGGCCCGAGGCGACGATCAAGGCCGCGCTCGACGGCGCGCGGGCGGCGGGCGCGCGCGTCGAACTCAATGCGCCGATCGATGTCTGGCGCGCGGATGGCGACGGCGTCTGGCTGCGGACCGCGCGCGGCACCTACGAGGCGCGCACCCTCGTGCTCGCGACGGGCGCGTGGATGGGCGGCGTCCTCGGTGACGCGGTCGCGCCGCTGCGGCCGACGCGCGAGACGATCGTGTGGCTCGACGACGCGGGCGACCCGTCGTGGCAGGCGTCGGGAATGCCGGTGTGGCTGTTCGACCGCGCCGGCGCCCCGGAGATCTACGGCGTGCCGGCGTTCCCGGGCATGGGCGAGCCGCACGGGATGAAGGTCGGCCTCCACTGCCGCGGCGAGGAAGTCGACCCGAACGAGGCGTTCGGCGTGGCCGATGGCGCGGTGGTGGCGGAGACGATCGCAGCGGTGCGCGAGCGCATCCCCTCGTCGCAGGGCCGCGCGTGCGTGAACGCGAAGAACTGCCTCTACACGATGTCGCCGGATTCGCACTTCATCGTCGGACTGCATCCTGCGCATTCGAATGTGGCGGTTGCCTGCGGATTCAGCGGGCACGGATTCAAGTTCGCGCCGGTGATCGGCGAGGCGCTGGCGGATCTGGCGACGGATGGAGGGACCAAGCTTCCGATCGGGTTCCTGAGTCCGACGCGGAAGATGTAGGGAGTGGGGCTGAGCGCTTGGTGGGGCTGACG
>CAIXEV010000080.1 GCA_903918555.1 uncultured bacterium
CTTTCAACCTGCGCGCGGGTGCCGGCCATGTCTACTGGTGCACCGCCGACATCGGGTGGGTGACGGGCCACTCGTACATCGTCTACGGCATCATGCCGAACCGCGTGCCGACCGTGATGTACGAAGGTGCCCCGAACTGGCCCGCGGACGACCGCTTCTGGGAGATGGTCGCGCGCCACCGCGTGACGCACTTCTACACAGCGCCGACCGCGATCCGCGCGTTCATGAAGTGGGGCGACGAGCACCCCGCGAAGCACGATCTCTCGAGCCTGAAGGTGCTCGGCACCGTCGGTGAACCGATCAATCCCGAGGCGTGGATCTGGTACCACGAGAACATCGGGCGCGAGCGTTGCCCGATCGTCGACACCTTCTGGCAGACGGAGACGGGCGGCCATGTGATCACGCCGCTTGCGTGCGCGACGCCGACGGTGCCTGGCTCGTGCACGCTGCCGTTCTTCGGGATCGACGCGGCCGTCGTCGACGACAATGGCCACGAATTGCCCGCGAATACCGGTGGTTTGCTTGTGATCCGCAAGCCCTGGCCGAGCATGCTGCGCGGCATCCACGGCGACCGCCAGCGCTTCATCGACACCTACTGGTCGCGCGTGAAGGGCATGTACCTCGCGGGCGACGGCGCGCGGCGCGACGACCGCGGCTACTTCTGGATCATGGGCCGCATCGACGATGTCATCAATGTGTCGGGCCACCGCCTCGGCACGAGGGAGGTCGAGAGCGCGCTCGTGTCGCACGACGCGGTGGTCGAGGCCGCGGTCGTCGGCATGCCGCACGACATCAAGGGGACGGGCATCGCTGCGTTCGTGTCGCTGGGGCCCGGGCATGTGCCGAGCGACGCGCTGAAGGCGCTGCTCCGCGAGCATGTCGCGGGTTTCCTCGGTCCGATCGCGAAGCCCGACATGATCCGCTTCACGCAGTCGCTGCCGAAGACGCGCTCGGGGAAGATCATGCGGCGCCTGTTGCGCGATGTCGCGGCCGGCCGCGATTCGAAGCAGGACACGACGACGCTTGAGTACTTCAATGTGCTCGCGGCGCTGCGGGGGAACGACGAGTGAGGCCGCGCGGGAAGAAGGTTGCGAAGAAGAGCGCGAAGCAGGCTGGCGCAAAGCCGGTCTCCAGCGCCGAGCACCACCGCGTGCTTCGCAAGCAGCACGAGTCGGAGGCCGCGCAGGACTACTGCGAGGTGATCGCGGAGCTCTTGGATTCGGGCGTCGAGGCGCGCGTTGGCCGCATCGCCGAGCGCTTTGGGCTGTCGCATGTGACGGTGAGCCGCGTGGTGCGGCGACTTGCGCGCGAGGGCTACATCGTGGCACACGCGCGGGCGCCGCTCGGCCTGACGCCGCGCGGCCGCGCGCTCGCCACCGAGGCGCGCGCGCGCCACGAGGTCGTGGTCGCGTTCCTGCGCGCGATCGGCGTCGATGAACGCACCGCCCAGGCCGACGCAGAGGGCATCGAGCACCATGTGTCGCCAGCGACCCTGCGCGCGATGGCGCGGGTTGCGGGGAAGTAGATCACGCGGACGGCTTCCACCAGAGAAGGTCGACGAGACCCTCGGGTGGATGGGCGAGGGTTGGACATCCGACGCGCGGGCGGATGAGAAAGTCCGATGCGGAACTCCATGACCAGTCCTCGGCCCGCCGACAGAGCCCTGCGCGCATCGGATTGAAGTGGATGTACTCCAGCTTGTGCCAGTACTCCTGCCAGGACCAGATTGTCCGGTCGTGGCCCCCGCCCTTCATCCAGAAGGAGCCTTCCCGCGCTGGAGGCGGCAGGAACAGCTGGCACTTCGACCGCAGCTGGAACGCGGTCGCCTTCTTGAACCGATACATCCAGGCCGAAACCGACATCTGATGACCGGTGGCGAGGAGATGGATGTGGTTTGCCATGATGACCCATGCGTGGAGTTCGATCAGGCGGTTGCGCGTGTCTGTGGCGAGTTGTTCGCGGATGACCGCGCGGACTGGATCCGTCACCATCCAATGCTGTCGCTCGTGGCATGAGAATGTGAGGAACGCGCTGCGCGGATGTTCGTGTCGGTGCTCTTTCTGCATGGCCCTTTCCTCCCGTGGCCAATCTAGTGGGAGAAATTGGGCTTTCGAAGAGACGCGACAGGCACACAACGGCGGTTCGCCGATCGCGGCGATGTCCAGCGGTTGACTCCCGCGTCATCCGTTCAGCAGACTGAAGTCTGCTGGCACCCATGGGGGGTGGACTCCGGCGATTTGGACTGGGCGAGGCGGAAATCCTGGGGGCCAGCAGACTTCAGTCTGCTGAACGACACGTGTCAGCTGTCGACGCCGGCCTCTTGAACCATGCGAGACAGAAATCCCGGGTGCCAGCAGACTTCAGTCTGCTGAACGACACGTGTCAGCTGTCGACTCCGGCCTCTTGAACCATGCGAGACAGAAATCCTGGGTGC
>CAIXEV010000081.1 GCA_903918555.1 uncultured bacterium
CACACGCTCCTGATCCATCCCGCGCGCGGCAGCTTCTTCCTGCTCGGCGAGATCGTGACCGACGCCGACATCGCCGCAAGCGACGAGGCGCCGCGCGCGCACGCGATTCCCGAGGGCGATCTCTGCGGAAGCTGCACGCGATGCATCGACGCGTGCCCGACCGACGCGATCACGCCGTGGTCGGTCGATGCGCGGCGCTGCATCGCGTATCTGACGATCGAGAACCGCGGCGAGATTCCGCGCGAGTTCTTCGGCAAGACCGGCGACTGGTGGTTCGGCTGCGATGTCTGCCAGGAAGTCTGCCCGCACGGCCAGCCGACGCGCGCCTCGCGCCGCGTGGGCGCGAATCCCGCGTACGCGCCGCGGCTTGATTCGGTCGACCTCCTCGAGGTGCTCGGCTGGACCGAGGAAGACCGCGCGCGGCTCGTGGTGTCGAGCGCGATCAAGCGCGCGAGCCTCGCGATGATGCGGCGAAACGCCCTGCTTGCGCTCGCGGGCGAGCTGCGCCACGCGTCGCCAGCCGATGCAGCCGCGATCCGCGCGCGGGCCGCCGCGGTCGCCGCGGACTCCGCGGAGGACGCGATCGTGCGCGCCGCGGCGGAAGCGCTGCTTGCCATCCGATAAAGACAACCGCGCACCCGGGACGAGCGGGCGCGCGGCGGAGCGAGAGATGATCGCTGTTCAGGCGCTGCGTGGTCTCACCACAGGCGGCTGAGGCTCATGTCGACGACATGCCCGAGTTCGCGCGCCTTCTCGGTGGCGAGCGTGGTGGCGCGGGCGCGCGCCTCGTGGTGGTTCTTCGCGCAGAAGAGCCCGCGGACGACCCGGGTCTCGGCCCGGTGCCCGCCGCTGGCGATCACGCGGACCTCGGCGAGATAGGCCCAGAGGCCCGTGTGGCTGCCTTCCGCGGCGACCAGGGCCGCAGCCTCGGCATGCGCGTGGTGCGGGAGGGAGAAAGCGCTGTCGGCGTCGCGGTCGTTCATGGCTCAGGTCCTTTGTCAAAGGCGCGGTTTGATTTCGTATCTGAAGGCCGCCACCGATGCGCGGGCCTCCACGAGAAGCAAGCGCCTTGCCCCGCGCGTCTGTAACGCCATTTTCGCGGACGAATGCAGAAATGCATCGGGTACGCTTCTCGGCCGTCCCCCCGCCGTTGGTTCCGCTTCGCAAAGGAGCTCCGATGGACCCCGCCGACCAGCCGCGCATCCTCGCCGATCTCCAGTCGAAGGACCCCGCCCGCGAGAGCACGGCGCTCCGCACGCTCATGAGCATCCTGCTCGAGCACGCCGCGCGCGAACTCGGCGCCCGCCGCCAGTTCGTCAACGCACAGGCCGACAGCGTCGTGCAGCACGCGGTTGCAAAGGAGCTCGCCGAGGGCGCGATCGCCTACCGACGCTTCGCCAACGACGAGCAGCTCTACGGGCGCATGTGCCTCGCGGTCACCCATCGCATCAAGGAGCTGCTGCGAAGCCGCAAGGAGAATCCGCGGCATCTCGAGCAGCTCGGCGCCGCCGAGCCCGGCGAGGCCCGGCGATTCGAGCCGGCGGCGGCGCAGACGGGCCCGAGCACGGTCATCGCGCGCCGCGAGCACCGCGTGCATCTCGATCAATGCAACGAGGCGAGCCGCGAGCGGCTACTCGGCGCGACGCCCGCCTCCGACCGCGAGCTTGTCCAGCTCGTCGTGTTCGAGGGACGGCGGTCCGAGGCGGTTGCCAATGAACTCGGCGCGAGTGCCGACAGCGTCCGCATGCGCATGTCGCGCCTTCGCCGCCGGCTGCGCGAGTGCCTGCTCGGCCCGATCCTCTCCGAACTGAAGGAAGACGACCGCGCCCTCGTCGAGGCGCTCTTCATCGAGCGCGTCGACCTCGAGCTCCTCTCGGCGCCCTCGGCCGACGCACGCGGCGAGACGGCTGCGGTGCTCGCCCAGCGTGTGAGCGAGCTCGTCGAGGTGTCGCTCGTCGAATCGCTCGGCGACGAAGGCGTGGTCTATCTCATGCGCCTTCTCGGGAAGCCGAGGCGCGGCTCGTAGGAGGGGCGCCTTTGGGCTTGGGAGGCGCGCCTTTGGGCTTGGGAGGCGCGCCTTTGGGCTTGGGAGGCGCGCCTTCGGGCTTGGTCTCGAACGAGAACCGGCTCAGTTCGGTGGCCCGGTTGATTCCGAGCTTTCTGAACAGGTTCTTGCAGTGAGACGACACCGTTTCGACCGAGATGCCGAGACGCTTCGCCGTCTCGCCCCGTGACAATCCGCGCTGGAGCATCGCGGCGATCTCGCGCTCGCGCCTGCCGAGCGAACGGGGCGCAGCCTGCCGGCCGGCGCGGACGATCTGCCGGGCGTCCTGACTGTGGATCTTCACGAGCGGCGCGTCCTTGAGGGCGCCTCGAATCGGCGCGATGCGCATGAAGTACGCATGGGCTTCGCAGAGCTCCTCGCCCTCAGGCAACGGCTTGTCCATCCGATCGAGGATCTCGTCCATGAACCGGTTCAACTGGATCATCCTGCGAAAGAGCTCCTCGATGTCGGACTTCGTCGCCTTGAACTCCGTCGCGTAGGTGAAGAACCGGTCGCCCTCGGGATTCCGCTTGTTGACGGGCACCATCCGCTGCAGGATCGACTCCTGGTGGCGCGCGGCGGCCATCATCCAGCCGTCGATCCGCGCCCTCACCTCGGCCGCCGGGCCGCCCGGCAGGACGACCTCGAGTTCCTCGGTCTCGCTCGCATAGGTGATGCCGTGCCTCCCGCCGCCGGCCCGGAGCTTCCTGACCAGCCGCGCCGACTCAGCG
>CAIXEV010000082.1 GCA_903918555.1 uncultured bacterium
CCAATCCGCGATCCAATCCACGAACCAATCCACGAAACAGTGCGGCCTCGGCCGCAGTTGAGACTCGACCGAACTCGGAGTTGAACAGTCATGAACCTTGCAACCATCGCTCGCTCGGCCGCAGCCTTCGCACTTTCGACTGCCCTGGCGTCATCCGCGTTCGCAGCGGATGTCAAGCTCTCGAACGGCTCCGTCTGGAAGGGCGATGTCGGCGAGAAGGTCCGCGCCACCTATGTCGTCAACGGCAAGGAACTGACCGTTGATGGCACCGTGGTGCGCGCGGAGAAGAACCTCGTCGTCGTCGAGGTGATGGAGAACGGCAAGGCGGTCCGCAAGACCATCGTGTCGTTCGACCTTCGCAAGCTCGAGACGCTCGCCGACGGCGAGAAGCCCGCGCCCGCCGGCAGCGGCTCGCGCCCGGCCGACGCCCCGAAGAGCGGCGGTGGAAACGCCAATGCCGGGAAGAAGGATGGCGAGCGCACGACCTCGCCGACCGCCGCGATGCCGCGGATCTTCGTCCTCCCGATGGAGGGCATGGTCGGCACGGGCATGCGTCACGACGAGATCGAGACTGTGGCCAAGGAGGCCGACAAGTACGGTCCCGGCCAGATCATCGTGCTCCTCATCAACAGCGGCGGCGGTCTTGTCATCGAAGGCGACAAGATCCACGCGACCATGAAGGAAGTGAAGAAGCGTCACCGCGTCGTGGCCTGGATCAAGATGGCGATCTCCGCGGCCGCGTTCACCGCGCTCCACTGCGACGAGATCTACTTCATGCGCGTCGGCGCGCTTGGCTCGATCACGATGTACTCCGGAACCACCGCGATCTCCGGGCGCGAGCTCGACGCCTGGCTGGTCAAGGTCGGCGAGGCTTCCGAGATCGGCGGGCGCCCCCCGATCATCGGACAGGCGATGGTGACGAACCCGATCGAGTGCAGCTACGACCGCGACGAGAACGGCAACATCACCTGGTACAGCACGATGCAGGGCAAGTACAAGCTCTCCGATAGCAAGGAGAACCTGACCCTCAACGCCGACAACGCGCTGCACAGCAAGTTCTCCGACGGCACCGCCGACACCGTGGAGGAGCTCGCGAAGGTCATGCAGCTCAAGGAGTGGAAGGAAGAGGACGGTGGCCGTCGAATCCACGCGAGCTGGCAGCGCCTGCTCAAGCAGTGCATCGACCAGAAGACGTTCCTGATGAACGACTACCAGAACCCCGCCGGCAGCGACGGTGAGGCTGTCCTGGGCAACCAGATCAAGACCCTCACGGAGATCATCCGCTGGTACGAGCGCTGCTACCCGGGCATGGTCTACGAGTCGCCGAACTTCCCGCCGAGCGAGACCGAGGGCGAGGCGCCCGAGGAGATGAAGCGCCAGCTTGCGCAGCTGAAGAAGCAGCTCGGCGAGATGAAGAAGCGCGACCGCAACTGACGCGCGGATCGCACGGAACCCCAGCCGCTCCCGAAAGGGAGCGGCTTTCATTTTGCCACCGACTTCGCCATCATGCTTCGGACGCGGTCGCGTGCCGCTGCGGCGAACGGTCGGTCTCGGACGAGGAGCCTTGCATGACGACAGACGAAACACGACAGAATCCACCGACCGAGACCTGGGTCGAGCCACGGGACGAGGATCGGCAGGCGCGGCGCGCCCGATGGCGAATCGTCTTCTGCTCGCTCTCCCTCGTCGTCGCCGTCATGGGCGTCCTGATGCAGGGCATGGGCGCGGCCATGGTGATGTTCGGCCACCGCATGTGGTCCGCGGCGGGTTTCAAGCTTCCAGAACCTCCGCCGATCCTTGCATGGATGGCCGTGGGCCAGTTCGTCGTGCTGGCCGTGCTCGGCGTCGTTCTGCTCGTCGGGGCCACGATGCTCCTGCGGCGCAATCCAGCAGGGCGGAAGCTTGTGCTCGGTTGGGCCGTGGCGCGTCTTGTCATGGCCATGATCGGGATCGGCATCGGCCTCGCCACGATCAAGCCGCAGATCGAGTGGCAGACGGAGATCATCGCCGCGGTGCGTGAATCGATGCGCGCCCAGCCTGGCGCCA
>CAIXEV010000083.1 GCA_903918555.1 uncultured bacterium
CGTCGAACCTAGCCTCGCCATCGCCCCATGGCGATGCGCGCGGCGGGACGCGCTTGTCCGTGCCCATTGGATCGACGCACGCGAGGAAGGGGGAACATGACGCATCTGGGCATCGTCACGTGGAACAGGCGCCGACATCGCCGCGCAGTTCGCCGCGCTCCTTCCGGCCGGCACACGATACCGCGCGCGTCCGCCGCGCTCGATGCGACGTGCCGCGACAGAAGCGAGGCGATCCTCTTCGCCTGCACCGGCGCCTTCCCCGACGGACATGTCGGCCCGGGCGTCGTCCTCACCTCGCGGCTGCCGTCGGTCATCGCGGCTGCGCTGGTGCCGCAAGGTTGCATCGGCCTGCTTGTTCCTCCGCAGGCTCAGGTCACGCAGCTTCCGCGAAAATGGGCGCGCCCCGGGACCGAGGTGCATGCCGAGCCCCCGATCCCCAGCGCCGGCGCGCAGGAGGCCGAGTTGGCGGCGCGCCGCCTCGCGGCGCATCGCCCCGACCGCGTCGTAATGGACTGCATGAGCTACACGACGCTGCATCGCGACGCGGCGCGACGCTGGCGTGACCATGCTGCTCGCCGTCAAGACGGTGGCGCGCATCGCGGCCAAGCTCACGGGGTGAGCGCGACGACGATGCGCGATATCAACGCGGACGACATCGAACCCCTCGCCGTCGGCGCCTGGATCCTGGGCACCGGCGACGGCGGCTCGCCCTATCCTGGCCTCCTCAACATGCGGTGCCCTTACGCCGAGGGCCGGCGCGAGCGGCTGATGAGCCCCGACCACCTCGCCGACGACGACGCGGTCGCGGCGGTCTCGAACCACGGTGCCCCGCTGGTCGGTCAGGAGAGGCTGACCGACAACCGCAACGTCGTGCGCGCGGTCGAGCCGATGGAGGAATTCACCGTCAAGCGCTTCCGCGCGATCTTGTCGCTCGAGATCGGCGGCGACAACGCGATCCAGCGGATGATGGCGGCGGCGCATCGCGACCAGCAGGGCGTCGACGCGGACGGCATGGGACGCGCCTACCCGGAGGCGCAGATGACGAGCTTCGCGGTCGGCGGCCTCAAGCCCTAGCCGCTGACCTCCGTCGATCCACGGGGAATCGAACCCATCGTCGCGCGTGCCCGACATGGACGTGGATGGAGCGCGTCAGCCGCGAGATCTGCACCAAGAAAGGCTCCATCGCCGCGACCTGCAAGGCGCCGCGCACCGGCGCCGAGGTGAAGCGCTGGGGCATCCGCTGGACCACGACCAAGGCGATCCGGATCGGAGCGCGCGCCGACCGCGCGAACCTGCGCACGGTGGAGACGGAGGACATGGCGCTCTCCTACCTGCCCGGCAACGCGCTGCGCGACCGGGGGCGCATGGTCGGCGACGTCGCGGCGCGCTGAGCCGCGACCGCGCGCGCTAGCCGCGCAGTCCGACGAGATGCGAGGAGAACTGGCGGGCAGCCGCCTCCCAGCTGAAGAGGGCGGCGTGCTGCCGCGCACGCGATCGAGGTATGTCCAGCGCGCGCAGGCATGCGGCGCGCAGGTCATCGCCGATCGCGCCGGCTTCGGATCCCGCGAGCACGTCGCGAGGCCCGGGCACGTCGTAGGCCGCGACGGGAAGGCCACAGGCCATGGCCTCGAGCAGCACGAGCCCGAACGTGTCGGTGCGGGACGGGAAGACGAAGACGTCGGCAGCCGCGTAGAAGCGTGCCAGTTCGTGCTGTGCGAGGACGCCTGCCCAATGGACGGAGTCACCATGCCGTGCCTTGAGTTCGGCGAGTTGCGGCCCTTCTCCGACGACCCACTTGGTCCCAGGGAGGTCGAGCGACAGGAATGCCTCGACGTTCTTCTCGACGGCGACGCGGCCGACATAAAGGAAGATCGGCCGTTCCTCCTTCAGGAACTCCCGC
>CAIXEV010000084.1 GCA_903918555.1 uncultured bacterium
CAACACGCGGCGACCGCCACAACACGCGGCAACCCCGCCAAAACGCAACCTAGCACCAGAGGAAGCCGCCGCAGCGGCGACCGCCAAAATGAATAAAGGGACCCGACGGTTGGCGCTGAGGATAGCGCCGAAGCCCTCCTGGTCCGTCTCCAGCGGTGAACCGCGAAGTCAGATTCCAGTCGTCTCGAGGTGCCGCGCATGAATCACGCGCGACTTGCTCCGTACCGCCGGGTCCCCCCGATGGTGGCCGGTGGGGTGTCGACTCGGCGCGAACCCGCGCCTCGCCGCAGCCCGTTGGGATTTACGATGCGCTGGCGGTGGGGTTCCAGTTCACTGTAGATTCGGTGCCGATTTCAACTCGCGTGAACCGAAGACCGCTCACGCCTACCTCATTCGGGTACCGAGAACCGACTTCGCCGAGCAGAAATGACGCCGAGCGACACCCACCCCAATCCCCCGCATTCCAAAGCCCCGCAGCCGGCGACTCCGCGTCACACGATCGCCGGGCGCATCGCGCGCATCGAGTTCTGCGACCCCGCGCGGCGCAACGCCCTCGACGCGGGCGCGCTCGCGGCGTTGGTCGAGGCGATCCGACAGACCGCGGCCGCGCCCCACTGCGATGCGCTCGTGCTCGCTGGCGATGGTCCGGCGTTCTGCGCGGGATTCGACCTCGCGGGCTGCGCTGAAGAGCCGCAGCGTGTCGAGGTGCTTCTGTCGTTGCTCAGCGACGCCGTCGCTGCGCTTCGCGCCCTCGACATCCCGGTGGTCGCGCGCGTGCAGGGCGCCGCGCTTGCCGGCGGCTGCGCGCTGCTCACGGGCTGCGACTTCGTGGTCGTCGCGCGCGACGCGCAGATCGGCTACCCCGTCCATCGCATCGGCATCTCGCCCGCGGTGAGCGTCCCGTCGCTACTTTCGCGGATGGGCCCGGCGGCACGCGCGCTCATGATGTCGAACGAGCTCCTCGACGGGCCGACCGCGCTCGCTCGAGGGCTCGCGACCCACTGCGTCGACGCAGCGTCGCTCGATGCCGAGGTCGACACGCTCGTCTCGCGGCTGCTTGCGAAGGGGCCGCAGGCGATGCGCGCCACCAAGCGCTGGATCCGCGAGATCGAGTCGCGCATGCCCGGCGACCTCGGCACCACGCCGCCGCGCGACCGTGCGTCGGCGGAGGCCGCGCGCGACGCAAGCATCGCGCTCGCCGGCGGCGACGAATTCGCCGGCATGCTCCGCGCATTCTGGGCCGCGCGGTCGCAACGAGAACAGCGCTGATTCCCGACCACCATGCCGCTCCGCACCCTCCGCCGCACGCTGCGTGAGATCGACCGCAACTCGCGGCGGGTCAAGCGTGGATGGGCCGACCGCGCGCTTGGCGTGGCGTTCGTGGCCGGGCTTGTCGTGGCGCCGCTCATCGTGTGGAAGATGGAGTCGTGGGTGGTCAAGCGCGGCACCGATGGCCTCGCGTCCGTCGCGGTGTTCAAGGGCCTCGATGGCGAGTCGATGGCGGGCGTCCGCATCCGCGATCCGAAGGCGAAGGGGCCGATGTACCCAGCTTCGACGATTCCGCTCGGCGAGGCGAAGCAGTGGCAGGACCGCGCGTGGCACGGATGGCCGCTGGTCACGCGCGATGTGACGATGCCGCCGCGCTTCGAGCTGAAGCTGCTGCCGGCGTGCCCGGAGTCGCGCCAAGGCGAAGTCATTGCCGCAGCACAGGCCGCGCTTGACGCCGATCCGCAAGCCCTTCGTCCAGGCGAAGCGGGCGAGCGCGTCCATGTCGGCGGCTGGATCTTCTCGATCGGCGCATGGTGGGTGCTGCTCACCTTCCTCGCGTGGATGCTGCTCCTACCGCTGCGCGTGGGCCGCGAGGTGCATCGCGTCGCGCGAAACGCCGTGCGCCAAGGACGCATCGACCGCTGCCATTGCCCGAACTGCGGCTACAACGCCAAGGAATCGATCCAGACGGGCCGCTGCCCCGAGTGCGGCTGCGATCTCTACGAGCGCCCCGACTGGTAGGCGCCGCACCGCCACGCGTTATCAGCGTCCGATGCCGCCAATCACGCCCGCCGCGTACTCCCAGTCGGGTACCTAGAACCTCTTGGTGCACGATTCAGCCATGTTTAGGGGACAAGTATGACAGGCTGAGGACACGAATTGCGTCATCACCACCGAGCGCGTTCGTCACGCGCTTGCCGACCCGCTCGACCTGGCGAGCGGGATCAGGGACATCCCGGCGATGCAGGCGAAGGAGCCGTCTCGATCTCCGATCGACGCGGGGCTGTCGCTCGACCTCAAGTGGTTTGAGGCGCCAGGAAGGCCGTGTCCAGACCCGCGTGCAACGCGGCATCGAGAAGTTCACATGCTCCGCAACGCAACTCTCCTCCGTTCCCTCTCCGTCGCCTCCGTCGCGCTCGCGTCGCTCGCTTCGTCCGCCGAAGCTGGCTTCTGGCGCTGGACCTACAACAACCCGTCGAACGCGTGGTTCAAGTCGATGACCGCGGAGTTCGATCCGAGCACCAACCGCTTCAAGTGGGACTTCACCTCCGGCACCTCGACCAACGGCTACTGGCTCGTCCTGTCGCCCGGCCCGAACCCGAAGGGTCACGCGGGCGAGCTGGCGATCGTGTACCTCGACGCGAAGGCGCTGACGGCGAACAGCACCATCACGCCGACGCTGACCGTCTACAACTACAACGGACTCAACGGCATCTCGAGCTACATGGACGGCAATCCCGCGGTCGCCGGCAACCAGACGCCTGACCGCATCTTCAGCTCGCTGAACCCCGGCAACCCGGGCACGATCATGCAGCTGACGGCCACCGCCACCAGCACGACGCGTCGGTTCATCCTCGAGCTCGACGCGAGCCTCATCCAGAACCACACGCCGCTCTACCCGAATCCCGCCGGCGACGACTGGACCGGTCTCGCGTTCGGACAGCTCATGGGAACCTGGTTCCATCCGACTTCCGGCCTCAACACGGCCTACGGAACCGATCCAAGCAACCCGAACTACAACTACCTCACGAACTTCACCTACACGAGCCAGGCTTCGTTCGACACGACGAACCTGACCACGCAGTGGGTGCCGGCTCCGGGTGCCGTGGCGCTGCTCGGACTCGCGGGCATCGTGGGCGCGCGCCGACGACGCTGACCGGCGCGCCTCTTCCCATCATCGACACGACTTTCCGCGGCGGACACTGCCTGGTGTCCGCCGCGGTTTCGCGGTTACCCGTCCGTGCGGC
>CAIXEV010000085.1 GCA_903918555.1 uncultured bacterium
CTCAAGCTGCGCGTTCTTGCCTTCCTTCGCCTCGTCGGTCATGTAGTAGAGCATCGTGGCGATGCCCGCGAGCTCCTGCAGGCCCGCCTGGCCGTCGCAGTCGGCGTTGAGCGCGGCCTTCAGCGCGCGGAGCGCGGTCGGCGAGTTCGCAAGCATCTCGCGGCACCATTGCACCGTGACCTCCTCGAGCTCGGTCACGCTCACGACGGCGTTGACAAGGCCCATTTCCTTCGCTTCCTGCGCCGAGTAGCTGCGGCAGAGGAACCACATCTCGCGCGCCTTCTTCTGGCCGATGATGCGCGCCATGTAGCTCGCGCCATAGCCGCCGTCGAAACTGCCCATGCGCGGGCCGACCTGGCCGAAACGCGCGTTTTCCGCGGCGATCGTGAGGTCGCACATCATGTGCAGCACATGACCGCCGCCGATCGACCAGCCCGCCACCATCGCGACGACGGGCTTCGGGCAGGTGCGGATCTCGCGCTGGAACTCGAGCACATTCAGCATCTCGGCGCCGCCCTCGGAGCGGTAGCCCGAGTGGCCGCGCACGCGCTGGTCGCCGCCCGCGCAGAACGCGCGTTCGCCCTCGCCGCAGAGGATGACGACGCCGATCTCGCCGTCGAGCTTCGCGTCGAGCAGCGCCGCGCGCATCTCCTCGACCGTGCGCGGCGTGAACGAATTGCGCACCTCGGGGCGGTTGATCGTGATCTTCGCGATGCGCTCGGCCTTGTGGTACTTCACTTCCGCGAAGCCCTGCCCCGCCGGCGCGGGCTTCCAGTCGAGCGCAGGGCGGATCTTCTCGGTGGTCTCGGTCGTGGGCTTGGAGGCGGGATAGGCGGTCGTCATGGTTGGGCGCTGGGTTGGGTCGCTGGATCGGTCGGGAGGGATTCTTCGATGATGCGCGCGCAGGCGTCGGGCGCCTCGAGCGGAAGCACATGGCCTGCGCCTGCGACGAGCTCCGTGCGGAGCAGAGGCGCGAGCGCCTTTGCACGCGCGGCGTACGCAGCATATCGCTCGTCAAGCGCGCCCGCGACGAAGGTGGTGCGCGGCGCGAGCGCAGGAATCGCGCTCCAGCGCGGCGTTCCGCGCGCGGGCGAACATGCCGCCACGCAGCGCGACCAGAACTCGGCCTCGCCCTGCGCGCGGCGGAGGCGCGCTGCCGAGAACGACGCATGCCGAGTGAACGGCGCGAAGATCGCGAGGCGATACCAGCGCTCGACGAACGCGTCGAGTCCGTCGCGCAGGATCTCCTCCGCGCGCGCGTCGTCCTCGGCGGCGCGGCGCGCGCGTTCGGCTTCGTCGTCGAGCCCGGGGCTTGCGGCGAGCAGCACGAGCCGCGGCGCAAGTTCGGGCCGCGTGGCCGCAAGCTCGAGCGCGATGCGTCCGCCCATCGAGTAGCCGACCAGCGCATCGCACGGCGAACGCTCGAGCCGCGCGGCCAGCGCGCGCGCGGCGTCGGCGACCGACGCGCAGCCAAGCTCGACGAGCGGCACGCAGTCGCAGGCGATTCCAGGCGAAAGCCGCGCGAGGACATCGGCCCAGTCCGCGGGCGAACCGAGGAATCC
>CAIXEV010000086.1 GCA_903918555.1 uncultured bacterium
CCTGCTTGAGCTTCGCGAGCGCGGGCGCGACCGCAGCGAGGCCGCCGATCGAGGCGAGGTCGAGCTTCGTCTTCACAATCGCGTAGCGCGGCATCGCGTCGACGATTCTTGAGAGCGGTTCGCTGCGGCTTGCGAGAAGGTCGAGCACCAGCGCCATCGCGCTGAGCGAATCGCGCACCCAGCAGACCTCGGGCACGATCACGCCGCCGTTGCCTTCGCCGCCGAGGAGGCCCTTCGCGGGCTTGAGCGCGCCGACCACATTCGCCTCGCCGACCGCGGTGCGGTGGACGACGGCGCCCGGGAACTTCGCCGCGATGTCGTCGATCATGCGTGAGGTCGACAGATTCGCCGCGAGCGCGAACGGCCCGCGCAGTTCAAGCATGCGCTGCGCCGCGAGCACCAGCGTGTATTCCTCGCCGATGTAGCGGCCGTTCTCGTCGACGATCGCGAGGCGGTCTGCGTCCGGGTCCTGCGCGAAGCCGCACGCGGCGCGGCCGTTCTCGGCGCGCACCTTCGCGGCGAGGTCGCCGAGGTTCTCCGCGGTCGGCTCGGGCGTGTGGCCGAAGATGCCCGTCATCTCGCCGTAGATATGGGTGACGCCGCAGCCGAGCGCGTCGAGCATCATGCGCCCGCCCGCGCAGCCCGACGCGTTCACGCTGTCGAGGACGACATGGAGCTTCTTCGCGCGAATGCGCGCGGCCGCGCCGCCCGCGCCGCCGAGCACCTCGATCACGCGGTCGACATGGCGCTGCGCGGCGCTCGCGTCGGTGGTGATCGAGCCGATCTCGAGCGGCTGCGCGAACGCGATGTCGGCGTTCTTGAATCGCGAAATGATCGCCTCCGCGACCGGCTTCGGCGGCGCGAGGCCGTCGCCGTCGAGGCACTTGAGGCCGTTCCACTCGATCGGGTTGTGGCTGGCGGTGACCGCCATGCCGCCGTCCGCCCCGAGCGCGCGGATCATGAGCCCGACCGTCGGCGTCATCGCCACGCCGATGTCAACCACATCGCAGCCGACCGACGCAAGTGCGCCCTGCACGGCGCGCGCAAGCGATTCGCCGCCGAAGCGGCCGTCGCGCGCGACCACGAGCTTCGGCCGACGCCCCGCGACGAGCGTGCGGATATGTGAACCGAACGCGGCCGCGAAGGTCGCTGCGACGACCGGGGTCATCGTCTTGCCGACGATGCCGCGGGCGCCTGAGACGGAGAGCATGAGAGGGGCGTCGGAGGTCGCGTGTGCCATGGGTTTCTCGCAGGGGAGGGCGCGAGTGTACGGTCGGGCGTTTCGCGCGGGGAACCCGCGGGAACCACGCATCGATTGCCGAACCGCCCGCGCACCCGAACGCTACACTCGCCCCGCGCGATGAATACCCAGCCCGCCCCGTTCGCCATCGAGGTCGAGACTTCGTTTGCAGCCGCACATGCGATCCTGCTCGACGGCGTCCGCGAACGCCTGCACGGCCACAACTGGCGCGTCCAGGTGTCGGTGGCGGGAGAGTCGCTCGATGGCGAGCTCCTCCTCTGCGACTTCCACGCGGTCGAGGGATTGCTCGCCGCGATCGTCGCCCCCTTTCGCGACGGCAATCTGAACGAAACGCCGCCCTTCGACCGAATGAATCCGTCGGCCGAGGCGCTCGCGCGTCACATCGCGGGCGAACTCGCCGCTCGCCTGAAGACGGCCGATCCGCGCGTCCACCTCGAGTGGGTGCGCGTGACCGAAGCCCCGAACTGCATCGCCGTGGTGCGCTTGCCGCGCCCGAACTGACGAACCGAAACGAGACCCGACGCATGAACGAAGTCGCGAAGCCCTCCGATCAGAAGCGCGCGCCCGCACCGAACGACATCGTTCCCCGCGGGCCCGACGACCCGGCGCGCTTCCTCAACCGCGACCTCCAGTGGCTCGAGTTCAACCGCCGCGTGCTCGCGCAGGCGCTCGATCCGCGCAACCCGCTCCTCGAGCGCGTGCGCTTCCTCGCGATCTTCGGCTCGAATCTCGACGAATTCTTCATGAAGCGCGTCGGCGGCCTCCGTCGGCAGATCGACGCGGGCGTCGGCAGCCCGCCGTGGGAACCGCTCTCGCCCTCCGACCAGCTGATCCTCATCCGCGAGCGCGTGCTCGAGCAGACCGGGCTCGCGACCCACGCGTTCCGCGACACGCTCCTTCCGCTCCTCAACCGCGAGTCGATCGAGCTCCTCGGCTGGAACGACCTCACCGAGACCGAGCGCATCGAGGCCGAGCTCTGGTACCGCCGCAACATCTTCCCGATCCTCACGCCGCTCGCGGTCGACCCCGGCCACCGCTTTCCGTTCATCTCGAACATGTCGATCTCGCTCGGCGTGCTGCTGCGCCGCCCGGGCGAGAGCGAGGCGCTCTTCGCGCGCGTGAAGGTGCCCGAGATCGGCGGCAAGCTCTACCGCTTCGGCCTCTCGCGGCGCTTCATCGCGCTGCAGGACATCATCGCCCACAACCTCGACGACCTCTTCCCGGGCATGGAGATCGTGAAGGTGCTCCCGTTCCGCGTGACGCGCAACGCCGAGACCGAGCGCGACAACGAGGACGCCGAGGACCTGCTCGAGCAGATCCAGCAGCAGCTGCGCGAACGCCGCTTCGCGCGCGTGGTGCGGCTCGAGATCGGCGCGAAGGCGAACGAGCGCATCCTGCGCTTCCTCGAGGACGAGCTCGAGCTTTCCGACGACGACATGTACGAGACCGACGGCATGCTCGACTGGGGAACCGTCAACGAGATCGCGGATCTCGACATGCCCGAGCTGCGCTGGCCGAAGTGGACCCCGGTCGCGCCGGCGGGCCTCGAGGACGAGAGCTCGGACATCTTCGCGATGATCCGCGCGGGCGACATCCTCGTGCAGCACCCGTACGAGAGCTTCGACCACTCGGTCGAGCACTTCATCGAGCAGGCTGCGGCCGACCCGAAGGTCGTCGCGATCAAGCAGGCGCTCTACCGCACGAGCGGCGACTCGCCGTTCATCCCGAGCCTGATCCGCGCGGCCGAGAGCGGCAAGCAGGTCGCGGTGCTCGTCGAGCTGCGCGCGCGCTTCGACGAGGCGCGCAACATCGTGTGGGCGCGCAAGCTCGAGGACGCGGGCGTGCATGTCGCGTACGGCGTCGTCGGCTACAAGACGCACACCAAGGTCGCGCTCGTCGTGCGGCAGGAGCAGTCCGGCATCCGCTCCTACGCGCACATCGGCACCGGCAACTACAACTCGAAGACCGCGCGCATGTACGAGGACCTCGGCCTCATGACATGCGACGCCTCGATCACGGAGGACCTCATCGGCCTCTTCAACTACATGACGGGCCGCAGCCGCCAGACCGAGTACCAGAAGCTGCTCGTCGCGCCAGTCGTGATGAAGCGGCGCTTCATCGAGATGATCGAGCGCGAGGGCGCGCTCGCGAAGGCGGGCAAGGTCGGCCGCATCATCGCCAAGATGAACCAGATCGAGGACCGCAGCGTCACCGACGCGCTCTACCGCGCGTCGATGGACGGGGTGCAGATCGACCTCATCGTGCGCGGGTTCTGCTGCGTGCGCCCGGGCGTCAAGGGCCTGAGCGACCACATCCGCGTGACCTCGACCATCGGCCGGTTCCTCGAGCACAGCCGCATCTTCTGGTTCGGAAACGGCCGGGCCGATCCGCTCGACGGCGACTTCTACATCGGCAGCGCCGACTGGATGTACCGCAACCTCAACACGCGCGTCGAGTGCGCGACGCCCATCGAGCAGCGCGCGCACCGCGAGCGTCTGTGGCACATCCTGCAGCTTCACATGACCGACCGTCGCCAGCGCTGGCTGATGAAGCCGGACGGCTCGTACGAGCTGAGCGATCCGGCGGTCGTGGCGGGCGGCGTGGTGTCCTCCGATCCGGCGTTCATCGGCACGCACCAGCGGCTGATGCAGGAGGCGCTCGAATCGCGCGCCCGCGCCGACTCGATGCGGCTCGGCAGCTGAGGCCGTCGACGCGCCGCGCGCGCTCCTCTCGCTTCACCACGGCGAACGCCGCGGCGAACCCGTTCCCACGAGCCGAAGCGGTGTGACTTCGTCGCCCTCGATCGCAAGCTGCGCCTCGGGGTCGCCCTCGACCGTGAGGTCGAAGGACGCCCGCACGAGCGCGGTTCCCTTCTCGAACTCGAGCGTGAACGCGCCGCGCTCGGCGCCGTCCTCGTCGACCGGGCCGCGCACGCCCGAGAGCAGCGTGCGTTCGTCGCCCGTTCCCGCGCGGATGAAGAGCGTCTCCGCGGCGCGGTCGAGCCGCAGCGACACCGTCTCGCCGCTCGCGAGCGTGATCTCGATCGCGTCGCCGCGCACGAAGCGGTCGCGCGGGTCGTCGGGAAGCGGGCCGAACGCGGCGCCCGTGCGGACGAGCGTGAGGATCCGCTGCGCGACGATGCGGCTGGTCATGTGGGTCGACGACTGCTCGACGCTCGCCTGGTAGCCGCGGAACGCCGCCTGCAGCGCCATGAGCATCGCGGCGAGCAGGGTCGCTGTGATCGCGAGCGCGATGAGGAGCTCGATGAGCGTGAGTCCGCGCCGCGCGCGCGCGAGGCGAGTGAAGCGGCGCCGCCGCGTCATGGCGCGGCTCCCTCGCGGTAGGTGGCGGCGACCGGATCGACCGAGATCGGCCACGGCACGCCGTCGGGCAGCTTCGCGTCGGGGTCGTAGCGCAGGCGGATCTCGCCGAAGCCCGCGAAACCCGCGCTCCCCGGCAGCGCGCCCTCGCCGTCGCCGTCGCCGGCGCCGAAGTAGCCGATCGTGGTGTTGAACGACTCGGGAATCCCGTTGAACGAGAGCGGTCCCTGGCCGGCGACCGGGCGGAAGGTCATGAGCAGCGTGCCGAAGAGATCGGCGGTGCCGCGGATATCCATCACGCCTGCGACGATCGTTCCGCGCAGGCGCACGCGCGGCGTGAGGTCGGGGTCGCTCGCGACCTCGTTCGCGAAGTTGCCGACATCGACCGACCAGCCGGGCAGCATGATCGAGCTGCGCTGGAGCCGGTCGAGCTTCTCCGCGCCGAGCGCGAGGAGCATCGCGCGCAGCGTGGCGGCGTCGGCCTGCAGCAGGATCTCCGGATCGTTCGGATCGCTGTAGAAACGCGTGGCGCCCGTGATCTGCACCTTGTTGCGCCAGTGGGTGTACTGCGCGGGCGTGTCGCCTGCGATCGAGCCGAGGAAGGTGCATCCGTCGAAGCGGACCGAGTTCGAGTGGGGCCGCGTGTCGGCGAGCGTGGTCGAGCCGAGTTGCGCCGTCACCGATGGAAAGCGCTGGGCGAAGCTCACCGAGCCGTCGCTTGCGTTCACGGCCTTGAGCGCGCCGGCGTAGTTCCACTTGACATCGCCGCATGCCGGCTCGGTCTCGATGTAGCAGGTGCCGAGGAAGGTGCAGTTCCGGAAGAGCGCGTTGAGGCCCTTGGGAATGCGCACATCGGTGAAGGTGATGCCGTCGTAGATCGGGCGCTGGTAGAAGTCGTAGGCGGTCGGGGAACCGAACGGAACCGCTTCGTGCGGCGCGGATGCGGCGGGCGTGTGCGAGCCGCCGCTCGAGACGCCCGCCGCCGCCTGCGCTGCGAAATTCGGCTGCGCCTGCGTGCTGAACCACTGCGCCGAGGCCGCGAAGTCGGCGGTGCCGATCTCGCGCAGCTCGCGCGCGTCGACCTCGAAACGCGACGCGGCCTCGCGGTCGTCCGGCGCGACCGGCCCCTGCGCGAGGCGTTGCCACGGCTCGCCCGAGGTGTCCTCCCACGCGGCCTCCTCGACGGCGAACGCGAGGCTTCCGTGCACCTTTGCGTAGACATCGAGCGAGTCGAGCACGCCGTCGGAGTAGCCGAGCCGCACATCGCGCGCGTCGACCACGCCGTCGCCGTTGCGGTCTGGCACCGCGAGGTCGATGAGGCGCGCGAGCTGGTCGTCGACGCCGGTGAACTCCGCGCTGATCTCGCCGAGTCCCGCTTGAACCGCGCGCGTCTCGTCCCACGCCACGCCGCCGTCGCCGTCCGCGTCGAACTCCCCGAGGAAGAGATCGAAGTCGTCGACGAAGCCGTTGCCGTCGACATCGGCGAGTCCGAGCGCGCCGAGGTTGCCGCCCTCGACGGAGTGCGCGGGACGCAGCCGTCCGTCGCCATCGACATCGGCGGCGGCGACCGCCGCGACGAGCGCGTCGAGCCGCGCGTCGAGCGCGGGCGTGAGGTCGCGGAAATCGCCGCGCATCACGAGCGGATCGCCGTTCGCGGCGGTGAGTTCGCCGGCGACCGTGCCGTAGCGCGTGCCGAGCGGACCCTCGACGAGCACATTCTTCCCGATCATCACGCGGTTCGGCGAGAGCAGCGCGTACTCGATGCGCTTGCCGATGCGGAAGTCCATCGACAGCGTGCGGCGGATGTCGCCCGCGACGCCGAGCGCGGTGACGCGGATGTTCGGCGTTCCCTCGACGCGCGCGTAGGTGAGCCGGAACCACACGCGGCCGTCGCCTTCCTCGAGGCGCAGCGGGCGCGTGGCGAGCGTGCCGTCCGATGCGATCGACGGCAGCGTGGCGTCGACGGCATCGGGCGAGAAGGCGCCGCGGTCGGCGCGATGCGCGTCGCGCAGCGCCTCCGCGAGTCCGGCGGGCGACAGCGGGCCGTCGAAGCCTGCGGGCGGGAGCACCGACACCGTGCCGTCGGCGAGCGTCCACGAGCCGTTCCAGAGGCGCGTCGCGAAGCCGTCGTCGACCACGCCGCGCGCGACGACGAACCGCGACGACTCGCGCGCGAGCCGGTGCGCCGCGAAGACGAGGCCGCTCTCCGCCGCTCCCTGCGCGCGCGCCGCGAGCAGCGCGCCGTCGGCTGCGCGCAGGTTCGCCTGCGCCACCACGGCCATCGACGCGGCGAGCGAACCGAGCACGACGAGCATCAGGAGCGCGAACACGCTCGCCATGCCGCGGCGATGCGAGGGTCGGACGCGCTTGTTCGCTCGGGTCTTCATCGGCGCGGGGCGATCCACGAGACGCGGGTGCATTCGCGCGGGGCCTCGCCGGCCGCCGCGCGGCGCTCGACGACCACGGTCACGCGCATGAGGTCGCTCGCGCCGTCGTCGACGGTGCGCGTGAGCTCGAAGGGATCGATGTTCTCGACGACGACGCGCTGGCGCCAGCCGTCCATGTCGGCGATCGGCTCGCGCAGGGCGTTGAGCGGACCGCTTCCGTCGGCCGCGTCGAAGGCCGCGCCGTCGAAGTCGTCGAGGTCGTCGAAGTCGCCCGCGCCGCTCTCGTCCGGCTCCGCGCCCCAGAGGTCGTCGTTGGTCACGGGGTCGCGCTGCGGCAGGCCGAGCATCAGCTCGCGCATCTCCGCGCCGAGCTGCTGCGCGGTCGCGGCCTCCGCGGCCCACTCGTTCTGCAGGTGGAACGCGCGCTGCGCGCCCATCACAGCCACGATGCCGCTGCCGACGATCATCGTGGCGATCGCGGCCTCGATGAGCGTGAAGCCGCGCGCACGGGAGAGCGGAGGTCTTCGCGACGGAGCGCAGCGCGGCATCGTGGTCCTCACTTTCCGGTGACGAGGTTCGACATCTTGAAGATCGGAAGGATGATCGCCATGGCGATGAAGCCGACGACCGATCCCATGAAGACGATCATGATCGGCTCGATCATGCTCGTGACGGTCTTGATCGCGTCCCGCAGCGCCTTCGCGTAGAACGCGCTCACCTCGTCGAGCACCTCGCCGAGACGGCCCGATTCCTCGCCCGCCGCGATCATCTGCACCACCGAGCGCGGCAGCAGCGGGCTGCGCGAGAGCTGGAGCTGCACGGGCTTTCCCTGCTTCACCGAGCCGTGCACCGACCGCCACAGCCGGCGGTAGTGCCGGTTGCCCGCGACATCGCCGGTGATCGCGATGGTGTCGAGCATCGGCACGCCCGCGTTCAGCAGCTCGCCCATCGTCTGCAGCGACCGGCTGATGTAGAGCGCGCGGAACATGCGGTTGACGATCGGCGCGGAGATCTTGAAGCGGTCCCACCAGCCGCCGCCGAGCTCGGTGCGGATGAACGCGACGAATCCGCCGGCGAGGAGCACGGCTCCGCCGAGCAGCAGCCACCACCACTCCAGCATGAACCGCGAGAGCGCGAGAAGGAAGACCGTCGGCGCGGGGAGCGCGTCCTCCTTGCCCTTGAAGACGCCCGCGAAGCTCGGCAGCACGAAGGTGAGCAGGAACACCGTCGTCGCGATCGCCATCGTGGCGATGATGCCCGGGTAGATGCTCGCGCCCACGACCATGCGGCGCGTCTCCATCTCCTGCGCGAGGTACGCGGCGATGCGGTCGAGCATGCGCGCGAACGAGCCCGACATCTCCGACGCGCGCACCATGCTCACATACAGCGGGCCGAAGAGCCTCGGATGCCGCGCGATCGCCTCGGAGAACTGGCGGCCCGCCTCGACATCGGCCTTGATCTGCAGCAGGATGCGGCGGAAGCGCTGGTTCGTGACCTGGTCGGCGATGCCCTCGAGCGCGGTGCGGATCGAGATGCCCGCGCGGATCATCACCGCGAGCTGCGCGGTGAAGTCGAGGACATCCTTCCTCGAGGGGCCGGACGAATAGTTGAGGAGCTCGACGAGCCGCGTGCGCAGCGACAGCGCCGCGCCGGCCGCGCCGTCGGAGGCGGGCAGCGCCGAGACGAGCTCGCCGTGCGGATTGCGTGCCTGAAAGCGAAACTGCTGCGCCCTCATCGAATCCTCCCGCGCCGAGCGCGGACTTGCCTGTCCCTGCCGCCGTCGGGCGGCCAGGCGCGTCGTCACGCCGCGGCGGCCGTGCGCCCGAACTTCTCGGGTGCAGCGGACTTCGCGAGCGCGTCCTCGCGGGAGATCATGCCGTTGTTGTAGAGCTCTGCGATCGACGAGTCGAGCGAGCGCATGCCGATCGCGCGGTTCGTCTGGATCACATTCGCGATCTCGAAGGTGCGCGCCTCGCGGATGATGTTGCGCACGGCGGAGTTGCAGAGCAGCACCTCGACCGCAGGCACCATGCCTTCCTGGTCGATGCGGCGGAAGAGCGTCTGCGAGACGACCGCCTGCAGGGTGTTCGCGAGCATCGCGCGGATCTGGTTCTGCTGGCTCGACGGGTACATGTCGACGATGCGCTCGACGGTCTGCGCGGCGTTCACGGTGTGCAGCGTCGAGAGGACGAGGTGGCCGGTCTCCGCCGCCGTGATCGCGAGCGCCGCGGTCTCGAGGTCGCGCATCTCGCCGACGAGGATGATGTCGGGGTCCTGGCGCAGCGCGTGCTTGAGGCCGCTCGCGAAGCTCGGCATGTCGGTGCCGAGCTCGCGCTGCTCGATGAGGCAGCTCTCGCTGTCGAAGACATACTCGATCGGATCCTCGAGGGTGATGACATGCTTCTTCGCGCGGCGGTTGATCGCCTGCACCATCGCGGCGAGCGTGGTCGACTTGCCGGAGCCGGTGTCGCCGGTGACGAGCACGAGGCCGCGCGGAAGCTGCGACAGGCGGTCGATGACGGGCGGCAGGTTGAGCGTCGAGAGCTCGGGCACCTGGGTGCGGATCGCGCGCAGCGCCATCGCGACCGAGCCGCGCTGGAGGTGGGCGTTCACGCGGTAGCGCCGCAGGCCGGGCACGGCGTAGGAGAAGTCGAGGTCGTTGTTCGAGTCGAAGCGCTCGCGCTGCGAGCCGTTCGTGATCGTCTCGAGGATGTAGCGCATCGCCTCGGGCGAGAGGTCCGCGAGCGGCAGCGCCTGCATCACGGTGCGGCAGCGCACCATGGGCGGAAGCCCCGCGACGAGGTGGATGTCGGACGCGTCGAGCTCGTTCGCGCAGCGCAGGATGTCGTTGAGTTCGGTGCAGTTGGCCAAGGCAGGATCTCCGAGTCGAACGGAAGATCGGCGCCGATGGCGGGATCGGTGAGCGCGCTCGCGTCGGACGCCGCAAATCCCGCGGGAACGCGACGGGTCATGCAAGCGGCGCGGGGGCGGCTTGCGCGGGCGGGTGCGATATCTCGCGAAATCGACGGTTGGCCGTCAGCGCGGGCGCGCTACTGGCCCGCGGCCGCAGCGGGCGCCGCGAGGCCGGCGCGGATGCCGTCGCCGGAACCCGAGAACGAGGTCTCGGTCTTCAGGATGCCGGCCTCGTACAGGATGCGGGCGATCGACTGCGGATCGCGGTAGCGGATCGTCCCGCTCACGCGCCAGGGGGTCGTTCCTGCGGCGGCGAGGCTGGCCGTCGGCAGCACCGCGGGAACCGCCGCGGCGACCGTGCGCCCCGGCGGCAGCGCGCGCAGCGCCGCCCACTTGCCGCCGTATGCGGCGCCGTCGGGCAGGGTCACGACATAGTCGTACTCCACGAGCTCGACCTCGTCCTTGCCTGTGTTCAGGAGCTCGAGGGCGACCTCGATCTTCGTCGCGCTCCCGCTCGACTCGACGATGCGCGCATCGACCGCACGCGCCTCGGGTCGCGTCACCGAGCAACCGCCTGCTGCCCCGACGAGCGCGGCGAGCGCGGCGGCCGTCGCCCCGGAACGCGTGGCGGCGCCGAGACGCATGGCGGCGCCGAGACGCACAGCGGCGCAACGGCGGGTGATCGGGGAGTGTTGCTCGGACATCAGGTTGAAATGTAGCACGCCTTTGAGTTCCCGCGCGGATCCTTGGTCTTCGGTTGGTCTTCGGTTGGTCTTCGGTTGGTCTTCGGTTGTCCGACAGACAGAACCGAGCGGGAACCGCTACGCTTCGGGCGATGGTCTGTCCGTCCGCCCCAGCGCGAAGCCGCCTCGTTGGTTCGATCGCGACGCCGATGGCGATCCTCGGCCTGACGGCGTTCTGCACGCTCGGCCCGGCCGTGCCCTGTGCGCACGCGCGGCAGGACACCGTGCCGGCCATCGCCGATTCGCCGACCGCGCAGGCGCTCTACGACGACGCGCTCGCGCAGCGTGCCGACAACCCGGCCGAGGCCGCCCGCCTCGCGCGGCGCCTGCTCGACGAGTACCGCGGCAAGGTGCTGCGCATCGGGCCGGAGGCCGACGGACTCTTCGTCTCGGTGGCCGACGAGACCGAGCGGTACCTGCTCGCGAACCCGGCCGTCCTCGATCGCTTCCGCGAGAACGAGTCGCGCGGGGCCGAACGCATGCTCGCCGACGATGGCGCGGACGAGACGGCCTCGCGGCGACGGCTCACGCGCGCCGGACTCATGGCGTCGCTCGCGCTCGCCGAACGCGCCCTCGCGGCCGATCGCCCCGCCGAAAGCCGCGCGCTCCTCGCGCGCGTCGCCCAGCACCCCGATCTCACGGGGCGCGAGCGCATCGCGCATGCGGCGCTCTCGGCCGCCGCCGCGCGCAGGCTCGGCGCCGGCGCGCTCGAGTCGACGGTGCCGCTCGAGCAGCTCACGCGGGTCGCCGACCTGAGCCCGGAACTCCTGCGCGAGGCGCGCGTCGCGCTCGAGCAGGTCAAGCGCACCGAGCCGCAGCCCGCCGCCGCGCGATCGCGCTCGCCGCTCGTCACGGGCGCGCCGACCCAGCAGCCCGACTCGAACTGGCGCGAGATCTGGTCGGTCGACCTCGACGGCACGCTCTTCCGCCGGCTCTTCGACGGTCCCGTCGCCTCGCTCTCCCCGCGCGTCGTCGAACGCGCGCGCGCCGAGGCGACTTGGATGACCGCGGCGCCGACGGTGGCCGGGCAGACGATCTATCTCTCGGAAGGCCAGCGCGTCCGCGCGGTCGACGCCGATTCGCGCGACGAGCGCTGGAGCCGCACGCTCGGCGCCCTCGGGATCGAGCGCGATGTCGGCGGCGTCGGCGACCTCTCGGCCGTCGCGGTCGATGATGGCGCGCTCGTCGTGCTCGAGGGCCACGCCTTCTCGACGGCGCGCAGCGGACCCTCGCGCATCTGGTGCCTCGACCCGCGCGACGGCGCCGTGAACTGGTCGGTCGATCTCGACGGCCACGAGGGACGCGGCGACTTCGAGGCGCTCTTTCCCGTCGGTGCGCCGATCCTGCTCCCCGATTCCGTGCTGGTGACGGCGCGCAAGTCGACGCAGCGCCTCGAGCAGGTCGACTGGCTGGTCTCGCTCGACCGCCGCGACGGCAGCGTGCGCTGGGCCACGACGGTGGCCGGCGCGCCGGGAACGCGCGTGGTCGCGGGTCGCCGCCATGCGGGCCTCACCCTCGACGACGAGGCGGTCGTCATCTCGACGCCGCTCGGCGCGACGGCGCGGGTGCGGACTTCGGACGGCGCGATCGAGTGGCTGCGGCGCGTGCCCGTGCCGCTGCGCGACGCGCGCCTGAGCGCCGAACCGTGGGAGTTCGCGGTGCCTGTGGTCGCGGGCGGACGCGTGGTCGTGCTCTCTCCCGACGGCGACGCGGTCGAGGCGCTCGATCGCTCGACGGGCCGCCTGCTCGAGACACGGCCGATCGGCCCCGACACGGCGTGGGGCGACCCGCGCTACCTCGTGGCCGCGTCGGCGCGCCTCGGTGGAAGCGGCGAGCAGACGCCGATGGTGCTCGGCGTCGGCGGCGACATCAACGCCTTCGATGCGCGCGACCTCTCCAAGCCGTTGTGGCGCTTCTCCGACACGGTCGCCGCACTCAACCCGCCGCGCAGCGGCATGGACAACCGCACGGGCATCCGGGGCCGCGTGAGCGTGGCAGGCGATGCCGTGCTCGTGCC
>CAIXEV010000087.1 GCA_903918555.1 uncultured bacterium
ATGCGTCCGGACTGGACGAGCGTCGGCGTCGCGCCCGACACAGTCACTTCGTACCACACCGCGCCCGCCGCACCGCCCACGACGGCCGCCGGGTGATTCGCCGCGAACACGCGTCCATCCCGCACCGCCGCGTTGAAGATGCGGCGGTCGACGATCGACAGCGTGCCCAAGGGGTTCGGAGCGGTGGAGACGGCCTGCATCGACGGCACCGTGCAGGTCGACTTCACGAGCGTCGGCGCGGTCAGCGGGTTGTCGACGCGCGCGATCGCAAGCGAGGTGCTGTTGTTGACGCTCACGAGACGCGCTGCGTCTGCGCCGGATCGCGACGAACCGACCTGCCACGACGCGCTCGAGTCGAGCACATCGCGCCACACGGCGGTTCCGCCCGACAGCGCGCCGGGCTTCTCGAACACGCGCACGAGCGTGCCGCCGAAGCCCGGGCATGAGGTGGGAGACGAGAGCCTGAACAGGTTGCAGGTCACATACCACGCGTCGCCGTCGTAGCCGAAGCCCGGGTAGTCGACGAAGTAGCGGCAGCCGGGCGTCAGCTCGACGAGCGCGGGCGTGCGGTACTTGAACCACACGCCGTTGGGATCGGAGTCGTCCGACACCGCGAAGGTGATCCACGACTCGACCGTGGCGCTGTAGTACTCGAGCGCGAGCACGACGAATCGCCCCGCGCGCTCGTCGTAGAAGCACTTCGGATCGAAGGTGAACGCGCCGCCGCCGATCTCCTCGAAGAACCCCGGATTGCCGCTCGAGTCGAGGAAGTTCTCGAACTGCACGGCCCCGTTCTTGCCGTACCAGGCGACCTTCATGTTGACGGTCGCGAGGATGTGCGAGGGGCCGACGGCGAGACACGGATCGGGCGGATTCCAAGCGGTCGCGCCGATCGCAGGGAACGCGGGATCCACATCGTTGCGCGGCGCGGCGCCCTGCATCGCGTAGGCGAGGTCGTTGGGCGGACCGTTCTCGATGGGCGGCCGCTTGTGCTCGGGCAGCAGCGCGCCCGGGCGCTTCTGCGGCCCGGGAAAGGCGCGGCGGTCGACTTGATTCGCGACGGTGCGCGAGTCGAAGATCGTCGCCTTCGCCGTGCCACGCACCGCGGTGCCGTCGGCGGGCATCTTGATCGCAGGCGGAATCGTCGCGGGATCACGGCCGGAGGGCGGCGTGTTTCCTTGCGGGAACGCTGCGGCCACGGAAGGCGCGGCGGCCTGCTCCTGCTGCGTGGCGCAACCGGCGACGGTGGCGAGCAGCGTGGCCGCGAGAATCGCGCGAGAGCGCGCGGAGACACCGCGATCGCCGGCTCGGCTGGCATGGCGGGCTGTGACGGACGGAGAATGGATGGGTTCGAGCGGCATCGGGGTGAGGCTGGTCGTGTGCGGAAGGCGCGACGGACGACGCGCGTGATCTTTTTCGCGCGCGCGCGCGGGGCGGACGCCGGCGAACGGCAGTATCGGCCAGAAACGATGGTTTCCAACGCTGCCGGGACCCGAATTCACCAGGTGACGAAGCCCGGCGGGCGTGGAACGCCGATGAAATCGACAAGACGAAGCATGGATCGCAGCACGCAACAGCACG
>CAIXEV010000088.1 GCA_903918555.1 uncultured bacterium
CCGAGCGGTTCGTGGCGCTGCTCCATGTCGCCACGCACGACGACCTGTGCGAGACGCCTCGGCTCGTCGAGGCGCAGAACCAGATCGTCGACCCGCGATTCCGCGAGGCGGGCTACCGCACCGACCAGAACTACGTGGGCGAGACGGTGCACTTTGGAAGCGAGCGAATCCACTATGTGTGCCCGGGCCCCGAGCTCGTCGGCAGCCTGATGTCGGGCGTCATCGCCGCGCACCGCCGCATGGAGGCGGCTGGCGTGCACCCGGTGCTGCACGCCGCGCTCGTCGGTTACGGATTCGTGTTCGTGCATCCGTTCGGTGACGGCAACGGCCGAATCCATCGGCTGCTCATCCACAACATCCTCGCGCGGCGCGGCTTCGTCCCGTCCGGGATGGTCTTCCCCGTGTCGGCGGTGATGCTCAAGCGGCCATCCGAGTACGACGCGTCGCTTGAAGCGTTCTCGAAGCCGATCCTTCGGCTGGCCGACTACGAGCTCGACGACTCGGGCCGCATGACGGTGCGCAACGGCGGTGTCCTCGCTCCGCTCTACCGCTATCCCGACATGACCGCGCAGGTCGAGGCGCTCTTCGCGTTCATCGAGCAGACGGTCGAGACGGAACTCGCGGAGGAGCTGTCGTTCCTGGCGAACTACGACCGGACGAAGCGCGCGATGCAGGAAGTGGTGGATCTTCCCGACCGAGACCTCGACCTGTTCATTCGCGTATGCCTGCAGAACCAAGGAAGGCTGTCGAAGGCAAAGCGCGACTCGACCTTCCGGGCTTTGCGCGATGACGAAGTCGCCCAGCTCGAGCGGTGCGTTTCCGGTGGATACGGGTCGGCGGGATCCGGTGCGCCAGGCAAGGCGTGACCGGACCGCATGGATCGTGAAGGTGCCGTCGCCGCGTCGCCGCGTCACCGAAACCGAAACCCCCGCGTTCAGGCCGCTGCGCGAATCGGCGTCCGTGGATCCGTCAGCCAGCGCCTACGAGTTCACCACGGCAAACCCAAGCACAAACGCATTCAGCACCAACAGCACGATCGCCGGAAGGGTCTGCACCAGCGAGTCGCCGATGCGGATGCGCGTGGCGATGGCCATCAGCATCGTGAGCGTGAGGCCCGCGGCGGCCAGCACAAGCACGGGGCGGTTGAATTCGCCCACCACCAGTCCGAGCGCGCCGAGGCATTCCAGCGCGCCGATCAGGCGGCGGAACCGCGCAAGGCCGTAGCGCTCGAACTCCGCGTCCATGCGTGGGCTGATCAAGCACGCGATCCCGTAGAACAAGAACGCGATTGCCGAGAGTGCCCGGGCGACTTCAAAGACGATCTGCATCGGAGTGGTCAAGATGCGAGTGTAGGTCCTGCGAGAGGCACCGCCATCGGATACCGTGCGCGCAATGCAACACACGATCGGACTCATCCTCCAGGCAATCGTCGGTTTGGGTCTCCTGAATGTGTGGCTGCTGCGTCGGCAGAGCGCGACCGCCTATCGCGGCGGCGAGGCGAAGAACCTCAAGGACGAGTTCGCGGCCTACGGGCTGCCGGCGCCGATGTTCTACATCGTCGGCGGTCTGAAGATCGTCTGCGGCGTGCTGCTGCTGGTGGGGCTCGCATACCCGCCCGTCGTGCTGCCTGCGGCGGCGGTGGTCGCTGTCCTCATGATGGGCGCGGTTGCCATGCACCTGAAGGTCGGCGACCCCGTGTCGAAGTTCGTGCCGGCGGCGCTGATGCTGGCGATGAGCGGCGCGATCTGCGCGATTTCCCTCATGTAGCGGCGCGCGCCGAAGCGGTCACTCCGCGGAAGGCGCGAGCAGTCGGCGAAGGTCGCGCGGCGCGAGCACGACGCCGAGGTTGACGACGAGCATTGCGATCGCAAGCGCGATGCCCGACGGGAACATCGTGACATTGAACGCGACGATCCCGATGGTGATCGGCAGCTGCATCACGCCCGCCGCGAACCGCGTGCGCGGCACGAGAAGCAGGATGCCGAGCACCAAGTGCCCGACGGCGAGCCAGTCCATCAAGCCGCCGTCGCGGATC
>CAIXEV010000089.1 GCA_903918555.1 uncultured bacterium
CGCTCCGCGCGCTCGTCATCACGGCGCCCGGCATCAACTGCGACGGCGAGCTCTGCGAGGCCTTCGAGCTCGCCGGCTGCACGGTCGACAGCGAGCTCCTCACGCGGCTCTCGCGCGACCCCGCGCAGATCGACCGCTACGACCTGATCGGCCTTCCCGGCGGCTTCAGCTACGGCGACGACATCGCGGCGGGCCGCATCATGGCGGCGCTCATCCGCCAGTCGATCTATCCGGCGCTCGCCGCCGCGATCGAGCGCGGCGTGCCGATGATGACGCCGTGCAACGGCTTCCAGATCGCGGTGCAGGCGGGGCTTCTTCCGGGCCCGAACCCCGGCGAGGCGTGGAGCGATGTGCCGGGCGAACCGACCGTCGCGCTCGCGCAGAACGCGACCGCGCGCTTCAACGACATCTGGACCACGATGGAGATCCCCGCGAACACGCGCTGCGTGTGGACGCGCGGCCTCGTGATGGACTCGGACACCGCGCTCATCCCGTGCGCGCACGGCGAGGGCCGCTTCGTCGCCGAGGAGGAGACGGTCGCGATGCTCGAGGCGAACGGCCAGGTCGCCGTGCGCTACGGCGCGAGCGACCACTTCAACGGTTCGGTCAACCGCATCGCGGGCATCTGCGATGCGTCGGGACTTGTCCTCGGCCTCATGCCGCACCCCGAGCGCTACCTGCGCTGGACGCAGCACCCGCGGTGGACGCGTCTTTCCGAGGCCCAGCGCGCGGGCGACCCGCCCGGGCTGCAGATGTTCAAGAACGCCGTCGCGCATGCGGTGGCGCGGCGCGAAGGCGCAGGAGCGCGACGATGACGGCAGCAGCAGCCACGGGTACGAAGACGCTTCGTTGCGCGACGGTCGGCGTCGGCAAGATGGGCCGCCACCACGCGCGGCTCTACGCCAAGACCGATGGGTGCGAGCTGATCGGCGTCGTCGACGGCAATGTCGACCGCGCGAGCAAGGTCGTCGAGGAGTGGGGCGGGCGCGCGTTCGCATCGATCGACGAGCTGCTTGCGGCCGGCGTCGACGCCGTGACCGTCGCGACGCCGACCGTCACGCACCGCGCGATCGTCGAGCCGCTTCTCGAGGCGGGCGTCGCGTGCCTCGTCGAGAAGCCGCTTGCGCCCGATGTCGCCGAGGCGCGCGCGATCGCCGACATGGCGAAGCGCACGGGCTCGCTCCTCCAGGTCGGGCATGTCGTGCGCTACGACCCCGTGATGGTGGCCGTGCGCGAGCTCGTGGCCGCCGGCGCGGTCCGCCCGCGGTTCATCGAGATCGACCGCGTGAGCCCGATGACCTTCCGCTCGGTCGATGTCGGCGTCGTGCTCGACATGATGATCCACGACCTCGATGTGCTGCTCGCGCTGATGGGCGGCGAGCCCGAGGAGATCCATGCGAACGCCGTGTGCGTCGTCGGCGAGGCCGAGGATGTCTGCAACGCGCGGCTGGTGTTCCCGGCCGGTGCCGACGGCATCCGCTGCACCGCGAATGTGACCGCGAGCCGGCTCGCGCTCAAGACCGAGCGCAAGATCCGCCTGATCAGCGAAGACGCGTATGTCTCCGCCGACTTCGTCGAGAAGAAGGGCACCGTCGTGCGCAAGACCGCGAACGCCTCGCAGCTTGCCGAGGTGCGCGAGCGCCTGCGCAAGGGCGAGGATCTCTCGGGCGTCAACTACCTCGAGATGATCGCGATGGAGCCGCTCGCTGTCGGCGCGGGCGAGCCGCTCAAGCTGCAGCTGCTCGACTTCCTCGACGCCGTGCGCACGAACCGCCGGCCGCTCGTGAACGCCGAGGACGGCTTTGCGGCCGTCCGGACCGCCGAACGCATCGTCGCAGCCGCAAAGGCTGCGGGTGCGCGCATGGTGTGAGCAGGTTCGCTCGACTGGCGCCCGCGTTCCGCCGATAAGGCTCTCCATGCCGACGCCCGACCGCTACTCCTCCGAAGCGCCCGCCGAGTGCGATGTCGCCATCGTCGGCGGCGGCTTCAGCGGACTCATGTCGCTCGTGCGGCTCGCGCAGTGCGCGCCCAAGTGCCAGTGCGTGGTGTTCGAGCGCCGGCCGCTCGCTGCGCCTGGCGTCGCGTACGGCGCGTGCGACGCCGAGCACCTGCTGAATGTGCCGGCCGGACGCATGGGCGTCTTCGCCGATCGGCCGACCGGTTTCCACGAGTGGCTCGAGCGCACCTTCCCCGGCCGCTACCGCGCCGACGAGTTCGTGCCGCGCGCGCTCTTCGGACGCTATCTCGCGGAGTCGGTGGCGCGGACGCTCGCCGAGACGAAGGCGTGCGCCGCGTTCGTCCGCGACGCGGTCGTCCATGTCGAGCCGCTCGGGCAGCGCTTCGAGCTGTTGCTCGCGTCGGGCCGCACCGTGCTCGCGCGCGGCGTGATCCTCGCGCCCGGCCTGCCGCCCGCGCGCGCGCCGTGGCGAGCGGTCGACGAAGGCGTCACGCGCACGCTGCTTGCGCATGATCCATGGGACGCGTCGGCCGTGAAGGGCCTCGAGCCCGATGGCGTCGCCGTGCTCGTCGGCAGCGGCCTCACCTCGATCGATCTCGTGATGAGCCTTCGCCGCAGCGGCTGGACCGGCCGCATCGTGCTTGTGTCGCGCAACGGGCGGCTTCCGCTTCCGCATGCGGCCACGCACGGCGCGCCGGTTGCGTACGACGCGCAGGAACTGATGAAGGGCGCGCACGCCGCGTTTCGCGCGGTGCGCCGCGCCGTGCGGCAGCTCGCGCGCGAAGGGCACGCGTGGCATGCCGCGATCGACGGCGTGCGCCCGCATGTCCAGGCGATCTGGAACGCGTGGCCGCCGTCCGAGCGGCAGCTCTTCCTGCGGCGCCTGCGCCCGTACTGGGAGATCCATCGTCACCGCGCGCCGGCGCATCTCCTCGAGGCGATCGAGCGCGAGCGCTCCGCCGGCTCGATCGAGGTCATCGCGGGCGCGATCTCGTCGCTGCGCATGGACGCCGACGGCAGGCACGCCGAGGTCGTGGTGCGAAGCCCAAGCGGCTCGCTTCGCGCGATGCGCGCGTCGCGCGTCATCAACTGCTCGGGCCCGACGATGAGCGTGTCGGAGACGCTTGATCCGCTGCTTGGCGCGCTGCTGCGCATGGGATTCGCGTCGGCGGATCGCCTCGGGCTCGGCCTCCGCGCCGATCGCGAGGGTCGCCTCGTGGGCGCCGACGGCGCGGTGCAGCCGCGCGTGCGTCTCGTCGGCGCGCTGCGTCGCGGCGAGCTCTGGGAGTCGACGGCCGTGCCCGAGCTGCGCGCGCAAGCCGCGGTCGCCGCCGAGTCGATCTCGCAGGAACTCGGCTGCGGATCGGTCGACCGCCGCGCGGTCGCGAGCGCATCGGATGCCGCGCCGAGCGGCGCCATCGGAGGATGCGCGTGAGCGCCGCGGCCCGTGCGGCGCGCGGCACCGAAGGCGTCTCGGCCTTCGAGCGGCTGCGCATCGGCTCGCATCTCTCGACCGCGGGCTCGCTGCGCGCCGCCATCGACGAGGCGGTCGGCTACCGCTTCGGCGCGGTGCAGATCTTCACGCGCAACCAGCGCCAGTGGGTCACGAAGCCGCTCGAGAAGGATGAGATCGCCGACTTCGCCGCTGCGCGCAAGGGCACCGCCCTCGAGGACTCCTCGCGGATCGTCAGCCACAACAGCTATCTCATCAACCTCGCGTCGCCCGACGAGGAAGCGCTCGCGAAGTCGCTCGCTTGCGAGCGCGCCGAGCTCGAGCGCTGCGAGGCGCTCGGCGTCGCGGTGTCGGTCGCGCATCCCGGCGCGCACATGAACGGCCTCGGCGGCGCGCCGCGCAAGCCTGCGGATCCGAACGACCTCGACGGCGAGCCCAGCGCCGACGAACTCGCGGGACTCAAGCGCATCGCGAAGGCGATCGACCGGCTGCACGCCGAGCTCAAGGGCTATCGCGTCAGGATCGCGCTCGAGACGACCACGGGCTCCGGCACGAACCTTGGCTACGCGTTCCACCATCTCGGGCGGATCCGCGGCATGGTGAAGGCGCCCGAACGCATCGGGTACTGCATCGACACCTGCCATGTCTTCGCGGCGGGCTACGAGGTCTCGACGCCGGCGAAGGCGCGCGCCACGCTCGAGCGCTTCGACGCGGAGGCCGGGCTCGCGCATGTCGTCGCCATGCATGTGAACGACTCGGAGGCCGCGTTCGCCTCGCGGAAGGACCGCCACGCGCACATCGGCGAGGGCCAGTGCGGCGAGGCGTGGTTCAAGGCCGTGCTCGCAGCGCCCGAGTTGGCGACGGTTCCCAAGGTGCTCGAGACGGAGAAGGGGAACGCCACCGACGGTCGTCCGTGGGACGCTGTGAACGCGGACCGCCTTGCCGCACTTGCGCCGAGAGCCAAGAGTTGAGTCAGAGCGACCTGAAGCCATGCGCATGACTCGATCCTGACTCGGTCGGGGATCGCTCCCCTCCAATCCGTCGCACGGATTACAGGAGCATCGCCGCGATGCCCGAAGAAAGGGGCACAGGCACGGCCTGCGGAGCCCGCAACTCTTCGCGGCTACCGTGCCTCGCCGAAGCGGCGGCGTCTGGGTTTGAAGCCCGGCGACGGCTCGCTGAACGGATTCGTTCAGAAGGACATCATGAGCTCCATGCGGTCGAGCAGTCTGACACTCTCTCTCGAACACGGCCCCGGGTTCGCTCCTGCGCTTCGGCGCACGGCGCTCGGAGTGCTCGTCGCCTCCATCATGCTCGCGCCGGCCTGCGCGCCGTCGCGCACGGCGGGCCAGCGGCAGGGCGCCACGGCGTCGGCGCCGACGACGCGCTCCATCGTGCTCCGCCTCGAGCCGAACGAGCTCGAGGAGGTTCGCCTCGACGAGGCGCAGGAGGCCGCCGAGGGCGAGGACTACGAGACGGCGCTGCGGATCTTCAAGGACCTGCTGCACGAGAATCCGACGCTCGTCGACGCCTACACCGGCATGGGCACGGTGCTCGAGCAGAAGGGCGATCTCGAGCTCGCGGAATCCGCGTACGGCCGCGCGAGCAAGCTCGACCCGCAGGACTTCCCCGCGGCTTCAGGCCACGGCCGCGTGCTTGAGGCGCTCGGTCAGGTCAAGCAGGCGATCCGCGCGTTCCAGCGCGCGCTCGTGATCCGCCCCGCCGATCTCGATGCAAACCTCGCGATGGCGCGGCTGCTCCTCATGACCGGGCAGGCCGACGGTGCGATCGCGTTCGCCGAACGCGCCACCCGCCTCGAGCCGACCAACGGCTACGCGCATCTCTCGCTCGCCCGCGCCTACTCGAAGGCCGGCCGCGGCAAGGATGCGATCCGCGAGTACGAGATCGCATGCGAGCTGATCGAGCCGCCCGCCGATGTGATGATGGCGCTTGTCAACGCGTACGCCGCGGAGAAGCGCTATCAGGAGGCCGCGAACGCATCCGAGGCGCTCACGCGCACCTCGCCGAGCGCCGCGGCCTACGAGCGTCTCGGCTGGTCGCTCTTCCGCCTGAGCGAGTTCGCGAAGTCGGACGAGGCGTACCGCAAGTCGATCGAGCTGAACCCCGAGTACTGGCCCGCGCTCAACGGCGTCGGCGTCAACGCGCTCAATGTGTGGATCAAGAACGGCAAGGACCCGAACGATCCGCTGCGCGACGAGGCCCGGCTCATGCTGCAGCGTTCGCTTCGTGCGAACGCGGATCAGCCCAAGGTCGCGGCGCTGCTCCTCAAGTACCGCCTCTGACGGCCGCGGAGTGACGCTTCGTCGGGCAAAAACGCCTACTATTGGCGCCTATGCCAGACGCGAGCCCCGTCGATCCGACGCTTCTTGAGTTCTTCGATTCGCCCACCGACACGCCCTTCGTGATCGAGCATGTGAGCGAGGAGTTCACCTCGGTCTGCCCGAAGACGGGCCACCCTGACTTCGCGCACATCATCCTGCGCTACCAGCCGGCCGCCGTCTGCGTCGAGCTCAAGAGCCTCAAGCTCTACTACCAGAGCTTCCGCAACGCCGGGATCTTCTACGAGGCCGTCACCAACCGCCTGCGCGACGACCTCGCGCAGTCGATGAGCCCGACCTGGATGCAGGTCATCACCGTGTGGAAGGGCCGCGGCGGCATCCGCTCGCGCATCGTCGCCACCACGGGCGAAGTGCCTGCGTGCTGGATGGCGAAGCTGGACGCCTGAGCAAGCGCGTTTCCGCGCGTCAACCGCCGAACTGGATCGCCGGCGCGTTGCGCTTCTTCTTCGCGGGCAGTTCGCCGATCGACGCCGCCTTCTCCTCGCCGACTTCCGCCGCGAGCGTCTCGCGCAGCTTGCGGAAGCTCGTGGTCTCGAGCTGCTCGAGGTCGGAGGCGAGGCGCTTGCGCGACTGCGAGTTCATTCCGAGCGAGCCCAGCGTGGCGGCGCCGGCCGAACCCGAGCCCGAGCCCGCGGCGGCGGCGCGTTCCTTCTCGCGCTCCGTCACGAAGCTCTCGCACAGCGCCTCGCGCGACTCGATCCACTCGGCGCGCAACGCGTCGACCTTGGCGCGCGTCTCGGGCTTGATCGCCTCGATCGCCGAGGCCTTCGCGAAGAACGGCTCGAGGTCGCGCGGAATGCGGTACGCCGCAGGCTCAAGCACGCGGTAGAAGCCGCGGCGCACGGCCGTCGCGGCGGCTGGGTTCGACTCGAGCTTCGCGGCGAGCGCGTCGACCGCGGCGCGGTTGCGGGTGACGATGCGGTCGCGCGCGTCGCCGGTGATCTGGTCGAGGCGCTGCATCTGGGCCATCACCTCTCCGTCGATCTGCATCGCGCGGCCGATCGTCGTGTTGCCCTCGCTCGATTCGACGGTCTCCGTCTTCATCGCCTGCTGCATGAGTTCCTCGCGCTCGTCCATGGCGCGCACCACTTCCTCGCGCATGGCGCGCAGCGCCGCGACCGACGACTCGTCCCAGCTGCGCACATCCTCGGCGATGCCGGCGCGCTGTGTGGCGTCGAGCGCCGCAGCGTCGACGATCGCGACGATGTCGGCCGTCTGCGCGCCGCGCTCGCCGACGAGCAGGCGCGTGCGTGCGCGGGCGCGCCGCGCGGCTTCCGCTGCGTCGGCCTTCGACGGATCGCTCACCGCCTTCAGGTCGTCGAACATGCGCTCCTCGGCGGCCTCGATCGCCTGCGCGAGCGCGCGTGGGTCGGCCGGTCCGTTGCCGCCGAGCGCGATCGCGCCGTCCTCGCCGATCGTGAGCGACATCGCGATCGCGCCGCCCTCCTCGGGCGCGGGCGCTGGCGGCTTCTTCGCGCCGTCGGCCTGCTCCGCCTCGTTACGCGCCTCGGCGCAGCGGGCGGCGATCTCGTCGAACACGACGCGGGTGTTCTCGTCGAACCCGAGGCGATCCGCGAGCCGGTCGAGCTCCTCGCCCGACATCGGCTTCACGACCGCGTCGCTTCCGCCGCCGAACATCCCGCCGAACACGATGCCGCTGTCGGCGAGATCGTCGGTGCCGAGCGTGATCGCCTCGCCATCGCCGCCGATCGCCATGATCTGGACGCCGCCCGTCATGGTCATCCCGCCGACATCGATGCCGCGACCGGCGATGACTTCCCTCGGCGCCGCAGGCGCCTGGCCGAGCGCCGCGCGCAACGCAGCTGCGTCGCGCGCGATCGTCTGGTTGCAGCGCTCGCGCGCCGACTCGATCTCCGTGGCGGCGGGATCCGTTTCGCCGATCGCGACGAACTCGCCCATTCCCTGCGCGGCCTTCGCGTCGAGCTTCGTGAGCAGCGTCTCGAGGTCCGCGCGCAGCGCGGCGTCGTGTGCCTCGACGATCGCGGTGATCTCGCTCCAGCGCGCGTCGTCGAGCGAGCCCTTGGCGCGCAGCGCTTCGGCCGTCTTGCGCTCCGCATCGAACTCGCCTGCGATCATCGTCGACGCATAGACCTCGCGCACGAGATAGGAACGCAGGCTGGAGGCGTCGATCGGCGACAGCGACGACGACACGCTCGCGAGCGTGTCGCGGTGCAGCTTGCGGATGCGCGCGTCGATCTGCGCCGATTCCTCGCCGGCGATGCGCTGCACTTCCTGGATCTTGCGGAACCACTCGGATTCCTCCGCGCCGGGCGCCGCAGCAGGGTCGCCTTCGCCGGTCGCCTCGGGCATCGGGCCGACGCCGAGTTCGGCGCGCGCCTCGGCCGCGCGCACGCGGCGCACGAACGACGCCTCCGCGAGGCGGTCGAGCTGGCGCGTGAGC
>CAIXEV010000090.1 GCA_903918555.1 uncultured bacterium
GAAGTGATCGCAGAGACGAAGTGATCGCAGAGACGAAGTGAGATTCCCGTGAACCACGACCAAAGCCAGCACGACAGCTACCGATCCCCGCTCGAGACGCGCAACGCGAGCCGCGAGATGCGCGCCATCTGGAGCGAGCGCCGCAAGTTCGGGCTCTGGCGCCGCATCTGGCTCGCGCTCGGCGAAAGCCAGCACGAGCTCGGCATGCCCGTCACGCGCGCGCAGGTCGACGCGATCCGCGCGCACCTCGACGACATCGACTTCGCGGCCGCCGCCGCGCACGAGTCGCGCCTCCGCCACGATGTGATGGCGCATGTCCACACGCTCGGCGACGCCGCACCCGAGGCGCGCGCCATCATCCACTTCGGCGCGACGAGCCAGGATGTCGTCTGCAACGCCGACACGCTCCTCCTGCGCGACGCGCTCGACCTCGTCGCGGGCAAGCTCGCGCGCGCGATCGACCGACTCGGCTCGTTCGCCGCGAAGCACCGCGCGCTGCCGACGCTTGGATTCACGCATTTCCAGCCCGCGCAGCCGACCACCGTCGGCAAGCGCGCCACGCTCTGGGCGCAGGACCTCGCGATCGCGCTCGAGACCGTCGAGTTCGCGCGCGCCTCGCTGCGCCTGCGCGGCCTGCGCGGCGCGACGGGCACGCAGGCGTCGTACCTCGGGCTTCTTGATGGCGACGGCGCGAAGGTCGACGACCTCGAGTCACGCTTCGCCGCGAAGCTCGGCTGGCCGAAGGATCGCCTCCTCAGCGTGTGCGGCCAGACCTATCCGCGCCTCGTCGACGCGCAGGTCGTCGCGGCGCTCGCGGTCGCGGCGAGCGCGATCCACAAGTGCGCCACCGACATCCGCCTCCTCGCGAACAAGAAGGAGATCGAGGAACCCTTCGAGAAGGACCAGATCGGCTCCTCCGCGATGGCCTACAAGCGAAACCCCATGCGCTGCGAACGCGCCTGCGGCCTCGCGCGCTTCGTGATGGGCCTCGTGAACGACCCGCTCCAGACCCACGCGACCCAGTGGCTCGAGCGCACGCTCGACGACAGCTCGAACCGCCGGCTCGTCCTCCCCGAGGCGTTCCTCGCGCTCGACGGCGCGCTCGACATCATGGCGAATGTCGCCGAAGGCCTCGTCGTGTGGGAAGCGACCGTCGCCTCGAACCTCGCGGCCGAGCTCCCCTTCATGGCGAGCGAGAGCATCATGCTCGAGGCCACGCGCGCCGGCGCCGACCGCCAGGAGGCGCACGAAGCGATCCGCGTCCACTCGATGGCCGCGGCCGAGGAAGTGAAGAAGCACGGCAAGGCGAACGACCTCATCGCGCGGCTCCGCAACGATCCGTTCTTCGCGAAGATCGACCTCGACGGCGCGCTCGACCCCGCGCGCCACATCGGACGCGCACCCGAGCAGACCGACCGCTTCATCAAGTCCGTCGTCGACCCGATCCGCGCGCGCTACGCGTCGGCGATCGGCACCAAGGCCGAACTCCGCGTCTGAGCGAGCCCATCATGCCGATCCCACGCCCCACCATCGACCGCGCCGCGCTCCTCGTCATCGATGTGCAGGAGAAGCTCCTCCCCACGATCTTCGACGCCGAGCGCGTGGTGGCGAACTGCGCCGCGGCGCTCAAGCTCGCGCAGACGCTCGGCCTCCCGGCGATCGTCACCGAGCAGTACACGAAGGGCCTCGGCCACAGCGCGCCCGCGATCCTTGAGGCCGCCGGCTCGCACGCCCGGGTTTTCGAGAAGACGCGGTTCAGCGCCCTGACCCCCGAGGTCGACTCGCTTCTCTCCGCCAGGCGCTGCGACGATGTCCTGATCGCGGGCGTCGAGGCCCATGTCTGCGTGGCGCAGACCGTGCTCGACCTCCTCGCCTCGGGACGCCAGCCCTACCTCCTCCTCGACGCCATCTCGGCGGGTCAGGTCGACCAGATCTCCCCCGCCCTGCGGCGGCTCGAAAGGGCGGGAGCCGTCCCCTCCGGGATCCTCGCCGCCGCCTACGAGCTGCTCGGGGACGCCGCGCATCCCCAATTCAAGGGGGTTCTGGGGGTCGTGAAGACACTTCACCCCCCGTTGCCGTTACGCTAAGACCCGCGAGCGGGGATTCTGGACCGTCCGATGCGGCCCGTACCCCCTCCCAAACTGGAGATCGCCATGGAACTCTATGAAAAGCTCTGCGCACTTGTCCGCGAAGTCGAGGACGACATGAAGAAGGCCAACGGCGGCAACAAGGCCGCTGGCACCCGCGTCC
>CAIXEV010000091.1 GCA_903918555.1 uncultured bacterium
GTTCAGCAGACTGAAGTCTGCTGGCACCCGAGGGAGGGCGACTCCGACACCAATAGGTGCCAGTGGGCTTTAGCTTGCTGAACGACGCGTCTCGGACTTCGACTCCGGCGTCATCCGTTCAGCAGACTGAAGTCTGCTGGCACCCGAGGGAGGGCGACTCCGACACCAATAGGTGCCAGTGGGCTTTAGCTTGCTGAACGACGCGTCTCGGACTTCGACTCCGGCGTCATCTGTTCAGCAGACTGAAGTCTGCTGGCACCCGGGGGAGGGCGACTCCGACATGAGCCTGCCCCGATTCCGTGGACACCAAATTTGGCGAGGATGCTCGCCAGGAGGTCTCCATGGACAAGACGCGCAAGACATCGAAGAGGCGGCCACGCCGCTCGTTCACCCCTGAGTTCAAGGCGGAGGCCGTGCGCCTCTGCAGAATCGGCGACCGCAGCGTCGCCCAGGTCGCCAAGGACCTCGACCTGACGGAGACCGCGCTTCGCGAGTGGGTCCAGCGCGCAGATGTCGACGCGGGCAAGGGTCCTGCGGGCGCCCTCACAAGCGACGAGCGCGCCGAGCTTGCGCGTCTCCGGCGCGAGAACAGGCAGCTCCAGATGGAGCGCGACATTTTAAAAAAGGCGGCGAAGTTCTTCGCGAGGGAAAGTCCATGAGGTTCGCCTTCATCCATGCCGAGCGCGACGCCTACCCCGTTGCCGTCCTCTGCCGCGTGATGCAGGTGGCCCGAAGCGGCTACCACGCATGGGCCATGCGCGAGGAATGCGACCGCAGGCGCGAGGACCGCGTCCTCGCCGTGCATGTCGCCGCGGCGTTCGAGCGCAGCCGCCGCACGTACGGCAGCCCGCGCATCCATGTCGACCTGCAAGCGGAGGGCCTGCGCGTCGGACGGTCGCGGATCGCCCGAATCATGCGGGAAAGCGGCCTCTTCGCGCGCACGAAGAAGGCCTTCCGCCCGGCGGCGGGGCGCTGTGTCCGCAGCGCGCCGAACCTCCTGTGCAGGCGCTTCGGCGCCCGCGCGCCCGACCGGAAGTGGGTCACCGACGTGAAGTACGTGCGGACGACGGCGGGCTGGCTGTACCTCGCGCCGGTGCTCGACCTCTTCTCTCGCAGGATCGTGGGCTGCGCGATGTCGACGGTGCAGGACGGCGACCTGAGCGTGTCCGCGCTCGCGAGCGCGATGAGGGCGCGCGGCTCGCCGCGCGGGGTGCTGGTCCACTCCGACGGCGGCGGGATCTACGGCGACGAGGACTACCTGAAGAAGCTCGAGGAGCACGGGGTGAAGCGGAGCATGAGCCGGAAGCGGAACCCGTGGGACAACGCGGTGATCGAGAGCTTCTTCAGCACGCTGCGCTTCGAGCTGCTTTGCCGGACCCGCTTCGCGGATCCCGACGAGGCGGAGCGCGGGATCAGCGAGTGGATCGAGCGCTTCTACAACCTGCACCGGCGGCACACGACGCTTGGGAGCGTGAGCCCGATCAACTACGAATTGGCTTGGCAAATGCGGAAGCAGAGGACATAATCAACCTGTCCACGGAATCGAGGCAGGCTCAGACGACTGCGCATCGCTCGATCCAGAAATTCGCCAGCGAGACGGCGGCCTCGAATGACCGCGGGGTAGGAGTGTCGCCTCGCAAGTCGAAGTGATCGCAGTACAGCCCACCACTGCGGTTCACCAAGCTGAAAGTCAACTCCTCGGAAACACGCCCGAGATCAAGGTCGTCGTACTTTTCTGGACCACGCACCACAATGAACTCTGATACGCACTCGAACGACGCGTCCACTCTTTTGAACATGAGCGTGCGCTCAACGCAACCAGAGCGAACGTTCACCCTCGCTCCAGACTTGCCAACGCCGACGTAGTACTGCCCATCGTCGGGAAACGATGGCAGTCCCTCGGGTCGAGGAAGATCGAAGGCGGCACGAAACGGATCGAGAGACGGGTCGCTGCGGCTGACAGGCCCCGACCCCCGAGAGCATCCCGACAGCAGCAGGAGAGTTCCTACCGCCAAAATCGGCAGAAAGAGGTGCGCCGAACCAGTAGTTGAGCGAGCCCATTGGGGAGCGTACGGCCAACGGTTCTCCATCATCGCTCACA
>CAIXEV010000092.1 GCA_903918555.1 uncultured bacterium
ACTTTTGATGTCTTCCCTGGCACGCGGGGAGTGACGGCGGGTGTAGCATCCCACGCATGGGTCCAGTTTGGTCCGACGCCGTGCTTGCGCACCTGCCCGACGCGGTCATCACGATCGATCGGACCAGCGTGGTGCTTGCCGTGAATCGCGCGGCGGAACAGCTCTTCGGCTATCCCGCCGCGGAGTTCGTCGGTCGCACGCTGATGGACACGATCATCCCGCCCGCGCTCGCGCCGCAGCATCGGCGCGGCATGGAGCGGTTCGCCGAGAACGGTCATGGCCCGGTGATCGGCCGTCGCATCCAGATCACGGCGCGCGATCGCGGCGGCCGCGTGTTTCCGATCGACCTGTGTGTCTTCCTCGATCCCGAGCGGAAAGGCGAGATCTTCCACGCCACGCTGCGCGAGGTCACCGACCGCGTCGCGCGCGAGGCGACCGCGCGCGCCGAGCACGATCGGCTGCGCCAGTTCCTCGACGCGTCCGCCGATGCCTGGTGGGACTGCCGTCTTGAACAGGGCACCGCGTACGCGGACGGATTCGCGGTCGTGGTCGGTTGCTCGACCGAGTCCCTTCCGCAGTGCGAGCCTCCGCGCGCGCCGTGGATCCATTCGGATGACCGCGCGCGCGTGCTCGAGGCGTGGAACAGCCATCTTGCGGGCGCGACCGGCCGCTACGAGTGCACCTATCGCGTGATCGGCTCCGATCGCGAGCGTTGGGTGCGTGACCGCGGCCGCGCCGTCGAGTTCACCGACGGCCGCCCTGCGCGCATCGTCGGCACCGTGACGGATGTGACCGAGCAGCACGAGGCCGAGGAGCGGCTCGGCGATGCGAAGCGTCTCGAGATGCTCGGCGTTCTTGCGGCCGGCTTTGCGCACGACCTCAACAACCTGCTCGCCGCGATCCGCGGACAGGCGGGGCTGCTGGCGTTGGAGCCGGGAGTCGCGCCGTCGAGCGTCGAGGCGCTCGAGTCGATCCAGCTGGCGACCACGAAGGCGAAGATGCTCACTGCGAACATGCTGTCGCTCGGACGGCCGCGCAGCGGTGAGATCCGCCGCTTCGGCGTGTGCGGCACCATTGCGGACATCGCGCGCATCGCGCGGATCGGGCTTCCGAAGTCGATCGCGCTCTCGCTCGATCTCGACGGCGCGCGTGGCGTCGATCTCGAGATGGACGCGAGCGCGTTCCAGCAGGCGATGCTCAATCTCCTGCTCAATGCGCGCGACGCGATGCCCGCCGGCGGCGCGCTTCGGGTGACCGCGGTTGCGGCGAACGGCGCCGATGGTTCGCTCCATGCGCGGATCGCTGTCGAGGATTCGGGTCACGGCATCGCGGCGGCCGACCTCCCGCGCATCTTCGAGCCGTTCTTCACGACCAAGCCCAAGGGCGTTGGCACGGGGCTCGGGCTCGCGGTCGTCGCGCGCGCGGTCGCAGGCGCCCACGGCAAGGTGTCTGTGCAGAGCGATGTCGGCCATGGCGCGCGTTTCACGCTCGAACTGCCGGCGCTTCCAGGCTCGGAGGCGCCCAGTCGGGAGCCCGCTGCGCCTGTTGGGGCGCTGCGGGTTCTGCTCGCTGAGGATCACTCGATGCTGCGCGCCATGCTCGCCGAGGTGCTGCGCGCTCAGGGGCACTCCGTCGTCGACTGTTCGTCGGGCACCGATGCGGCGCGGTTGGCCACCGAATCGGGCGCGCCATTCGACCTGCATGTGCTCGATCTTGGCCTTCCGATGCTTGGTGGCGAGTCGGTGCACCGGCGCGCGGAGGAGGCGCACGGCCAGCCGATTCCGGTGGTGTTTGTCTCAGGCGAGCCGAACGCGTCGGTCGATCCCGGCGCGTTCCAACGAATGCGGCTGTTGTCGAAGCCGTTCGACATCGCCGACTTCGCGCAGACGATCCGCGCGGTGGTCGAGGCGGCGCGCGATCGTTGATTTTGCGTTTTTTCTGCCGCACGCCCTTGGCGAGGACGGCGGGAGAGGTATACTAACAAAACCCGAACAGGATTCGGGGCCCACATCTTGGCCGCGAATGGAACCGAGTGGAAGAAGACCTTGCCTGCACGCTTGCGGGCTTGCACGCTTGCACGCTTGCGCGCTTGCGGGCTTCCGGCTTTCGAGCTTCGGCGGCCTCTCCCGCAGCTTCGCAGCAAGTTTTCCGTGCGCAGTGATCAGTCGACGCCGTGATGTCGCGCGCGGCATCGCGCGTCTTGGCACGGCGGGTATGCAAGCTTGCGGCGCTGGTCTGACGGGGGCTGGTCTGACGGGGGCTGGTCTGACGGGCGCCGTGATCGGGTCTTCAACGGGGCATGAGACAAACGCGACGCGCAAGGCGAGTCGCGAAGGCTGTTGCGTGAAGGTTGCTGGATGGTGACAGAAGCGGAGGGCAGAACCAATGAACTGGAGCACAAGATGATGATCGAGCGCGTGCAATGCGGCGGCACAGGCATGGATTCGCCTTCGCCAGCGCCCTCGCTAGCGATGTCGCCAGCGATGTCGCCAGCGATGTCGCCAGCGCCCTCGCTAGCGATGTCGCCAGCGATGTCGTCGGCGATGTCGCCAGCGGGGCTGATCGGCGAAGCGAGGTTCGTCGACGGCGGTTCCGCGCAGCGAAATGCCGATGCCGGGGCGGGTTTCACAGACGGTGGGCGAGTGGCTCGCGCGCGCCGTGTGCTTGCCATGGCGGAGACGCTGGCGTGGTCTGGTCTGGGCGCAAAGCTCTCGGGGGAGGAAGTTGTAGGCGAGGAAGTTGTAGGCGAGGAAGTTGCGAGCGAGGAAGTTGCGAGCGAAGAAGTCGTGTACAGAAAGACGGAGAGCAAAGCGGAAAGAGAAACAGGGCATGACAAGACGGCAGAAGGGCGGCAACAGAAGCCCGCACCGCGAATCAGGCGGGGAAAGAAGCAGCGCGCGCAGCAATGCGCGCGTGATGTGAAGCGATTCCTGGCAAGACGGGATGCCGGAGAACCCCGGCAGACAGGCGCGAACGCAGACGATGGCGAGGTCGTGCGTGTCGATAGGGCGCAGGATTGCCGGCGTCGGCACGATGGTGTTGGTGCGGAGGGTGTTGGTGCGGGGGGTGTTGGTGCGGGGGGCGTTGGCGCGGAGGGCGTTGGTGCGGGGGGCGTTGGCGCGGGGGGCGTTGGCGCGGGTGGCCATGCCCAGCACGAGAGAAGGCTTGCAAGCGGGGTGGCGGTTCCGAGGATCGCGCTCGGCGACAAGGCATGCGATGCGGCGCTTGGTGGTGGGCTCGCCTGCGGCGCGCTGCATGAAATTCGCGGCGTGTTCTTTGAGCAGGAGCCGACGGCGGCATCGATGCCTTCGCTTGATCGGTGCGGATCCGACGCGGATTGTTCGGAAGGCGGCTGGATCGTTCCTTTCGGATGCGTGCTTCACATCGTGCAAAGAGCGATGCGGCATCCCGCGCTTGCTGGTCGGTCGATCGCATGGATCGGTGGCAGGGTTCATCCAGCACGCCACGCTTTGCGCACACTCCGGTACGCACGAGAGGCCGCGGCCAACGGGGGCAATCGAGGGGAGCCAGGCGTCGAAGAGCCGTGTCTTGATGAAGAAGTCTGTCTTGATGACGAAGTCCGTCTTGATGACGAGCTCGAGCGCCGTTCGATCTTCGTTGCAGATGTGGAGCATGGTCTTCTCGGAGGAGACCGGCTTGCCGGGCAATGCACGGCGGCGCCATCCTCGAGGCGCGTGCAGAGGACATCCCACGGAAGCGATCAGGCGCGCGCGCGGCTCTGGTGTGCTGAACTTGCGATCCGCTTGGATGCGGCCGGCATCATCGTGATCGACGGCAGCGGATTCGACCATCTTGCGTGGCGACGGCTGCAGCTTGCCGTATCCGCTGCGCAGGACGGTGCGCTGGGACGCTGCGAAGGCACTGGAGGGGCAGCGCATTCTGGCCCGCTTGTCCTGATCATCACGCCGCCTGAAAGTATGGTTTCGGGCGAGGTTTTGGGTGAGGTTTTGGGTGAGGTTTCGGGTGACGCCCCGGGTGTGGCTCTGTGTGGGCGTGGCGGAAGCCGTCCGAGCAAGTTCAAGCGTCGAACGATCGAGTCCTCCGGTCGCCGTCTGCGGACTGCGGCGACGCAGTGGCGTGTCTGCGCGGACAGGGCCACTGCGACTTGCGATCCGTCTTGCGATCCGTCTTGCGATGCGCTTCGCGGCGGGAAGGACTCCGCCTTCCGATTCCGCTGGCGCATGCAGCTGACACACATGAGGGCGGGGCGTGGAGGGCAGGTCGGACCGAGCGTCGAGAGGGATGCATGCGCCGTGCCTCTGGCAGGTCGTGATTCGGTGTTTCCGCCTGGGTTGGGGTCAGCCCCTCTGCAGGTTGATGGGCAAGATTCGAGTTCCGTACATGCCGCGATCGCGAATCGTTCGTTGTTCGTCTCGATCGATTCGCCACGAACGGCCTGTGCCGACGACGCATGGGACGCACTTCGTGCACGCATGCAGCCTTCGTTCGGCCAGCAGGCATCCGATGGTCGCGAAGGCCAGGAAGCCCACGAAGTCCACGAAGTCCACGAAAGCCACGAAAGCCACGAAGTCCACGAGAGCCACGAGTCACATCGATCGCACCGCAGCCGCGCGCCGATGCGTCTGGCGATGGACGAAGAGGCAGAAGCGCTGTTCGCGCTGCCAGCGTCTCGCGACCATCGCGGTGGATGGGAGGTGCGCTCTGCATAGCCACGAGCCATCTCCGCAGGCTGCATGCTCTGGCGATCGACCGCAGCAGATGCCGCAAGCGATCGATGCTTCAATGGCGCCGATCGACGCGCGCGTCTCATGCCAGGGTCAAAGTCGCTTCATCGCAGTTCACTTTCCACGATGGCCGCTTGATGCGGCACGCGTCGTGCTCTGGCGCACGCTCCATCGTCTGCGGCGATCAAGCGTTGCCAGCGCCAAACCTCCCCTCGAGCAAGACCATGGGCGTGCGTCAGGCCG
>CAIXEV010000093.1 GCA_903918555.1 uncultured bacterium
CGCACCGGCTGTCGACGATCCGCAAGGCGGACCGGCTCGTGGTGCTCGACCGCGGCAAGGTGGTGGAGGTCGGCGGCCACGACGAACTGATCGCGGCGCGCGGCGCGTACTGGCGCATCCACGAGGCGCAGGAGCGCGACGACGCGAAGGCGCGCGGCGATGCGAAGGCGCGCGACGACGCGAAGGCGCGCGGCGACGCGGGAACCCAGGAGGCGACCGCATGAGTACGCCTGCTTCGATTCCCGCCTTCTCCCTCGAGCGCAACCAGCGCGGGCGCCTTGTGTGCACGCTCGCCGACGGCACGCGCCGCGAGGATGTGGTGCCCGTGCGCGCGTATCCGCTGAGCGCGCCGAACGACGGCGTCGCGATCGTGGGTGCGGATGGACACGAAGTGCTGTGGATCGCGCGGCTCGACGCCGTGCCCGAGCGCGAGCGCGCAGTCATCGAGGCAGAGCTCGCCGCGCGCGAGTTCGTGCCCGTCATCGAGCGGCTGCTTTCGGTGTCGACCTTCTCGACGCCGAGCACCTGGACGGTCGCCACCGACCGCGGCGAGACGAAGTTCACGCTCAAGGGCGAGGAAGACATCCGCCGCCTGCCGAACGGCGCGCTGCTCATCACCGATTCGCACGGCGTCGGCTACCGCGTGCGCGACCGATTTGCGCTCGACAGGCACTCGCGGAAGCTCATCGAACGGTTCTTGTAGGAGCGGTCGCGGCTGCGGCCGCTCCCTCTGGCGGTCAGGCCTTCGAGCGAATCCGAGGTACTGCATGGATCGCGCTGAGTGGTGGCCGCGCTCATTTGCCGGAAGGAGTGTCGGGACGACCGGGCCTATCCATCGCACCGCAGTTCTCTCGCAAGAGCACCGCGAGACGATCGGTGAGAATAGCCCCGCTCGGCGCATCGAGGTGAAGGCCGTCCCAAGTAGTCAGCCCATCAAGGCTGGGGGCCACGAGGCAAGCTCCCGCGTTGCGCAGTTCACCAAGAAAGCCCCGCCAAACCAACTCCAGTCTTTCGCGTTGCTGCAGCGAGTCGGTATCAGAGTCCGGGATCCGCCACACGGCGACCGTCTGGCCGTGCGACCTCCACGCGGCGACCTGCGCGAGGATGGATCGGATGACTTCGGTCGAGCAACCCGACTCAGCGACGGCAGGCCACCAGCCGGGTGCGCCACCGGCATCGCTGGAGCTCGAATCTACGCGGAGCGGCACAGGAACCTGAAGTGGCGGCACCATAGCCGACCCGTCATCCTCGATCTGCTCACGCGAGAACGCCTCGGCGGAGTCCAGCGCCGCCTGTGCGCGGTCGCCGAACGCAAGGTCCAGCCGGACGGGCCGGGAGCGATCACGCGCCGCCGCTGTGATCGACGAGAACCAGCGCGAGAGCCCGCTGCGGTCACGGAGCCGCCGCGCCTCGCCGAAGCCGTCATAGCCGCCTGAAGCACGCAGTTGATTCGAGTCCAGCACCCAGACGATCACTCCTGTGTTTGGCACAAGCGCGCGGTCGAGTTCCTTGAGATAGTGCTCGTCGGCGCGGAGTCCGTCAAAGGCGAGGTTTCGGGCTTGTGCGAGCCCGAGTGCATTCGCGAGGCGCGTCGCCTGGACGCCATAGGAAGCCTTCGAGTTCCCCGCGACGACGAGTTGTGCGGAATCCTCCGCCATTTCGAGTTTCGCCGCAAACTTGAAGCGGCGAGTCCGGCGTGCCTCGAGCAACTCGGCGTCCGGCCGCATGGCGATGAAGAGGACCGATGCCAGCACGACCGCGAGGATGGCCTTCGCTGTGTAGCCACACAGTTGAAGATCCACGCGGTCGGAGCCGACCCGAAGCGTCGGTTCGTCATGGATCTGGCTAGAACTGGAAGTAGATGAAGTCACCAGAGTTGCCTCGGAGGAAGATCGCTGACAGCAACGCCGACACCACGAGCAGGAACCGAATCGAGAGAATCCCGGGGGGCCGCTGCGGATGCGTCGAGGATGGAACGAACTCTGCGGCCACGAACGCAGCAAGCGCAAGCCAACCGGATGGTGGGATCGAGATTCCCACGCCAGGCTTCAGGCTCCACATGTCGCACGTAATGCGCCATGCGTCGCCGATCGACTGTGCTCGGAAGAACACCCAGGACCAGATCACTAGCAGGAGCGTGATGGGCCAGCCAAGCAAACTGCGGCCGTCCCAGCCACACTTCCGCGCCAGTCGCTCCACGGTGAGGAACGCTGCATGCAGCGCACCCCACGCCAAGAACGTCCAGTTCGCGCCATGCCAGAGCCCTGATGCGAGCATCGTGACCCAGAGCGCGCCCATCCCGCGGAGCGGCCCGGACCGTGAGCCGCCGAGCGGAACATAGACATAGTCCCTGAACCAACTTGACAGGGAGATGTGCCAGCGCGTCCAGAACTCCCTCAAGCTCCTCGAGCGGTACGGATGCGCGAAGTTCTCGCGGAACGAATAGCCCATCCATGCAGCGATTCCGATCGCGACGCTCGAGTATCCCGCGAAATCACAGTAGATCTGGAGTCCGAAGAGCGCGGCAGCGATCCACCACGCCCAGCCGCCAAGCGCGTCAGGACCGCCCTGGAACGCCCCGTTCACGATCGGGGCAAGGTTGTCGGCGACGACGCACTTCATTACGAAACCGCGGGCGATCCGCTCCAGTCCGTACCAACGATTGTCTTCATTGAAGTGACCGGGCGTACGAAGCTGGTCGAGCAGGTCGCGAGCCCGAACGATGGGGCCCGCGACGAGTTGCGGGAACATCGATAGGAAGGCCATGAAATGCGAGATGTCGCGTGTCGCTCGAAGCTGCCCACGGTACACATCGATCGTGTAGCTCATCGACTGGAATGTGTAGAAGCTCACTCCGACAGGCAGCACGATGTCGGCAAGCCACGAAGGGCGGGACGGAATCCCGAGCGCCTCAATCACTTGCGCCGAAGCCCACGCGGCGTACTTGAAGAAGAACAGGACGCTGAGATTGGCCGCCATCGAGAGCACGAGATAGAGCCGTGCGCGGGCTCGATCGGACTCCATCACTCGGGCGGCATAGTAGTCGACGAGTCCCGAGAAAATGAGTAGCGGAACAAACCGTGGGTCCCACCATCCATAGAAAATCAGCGATGCAGCAACGATGAACGGATTGCGCCAGCGCTCGCTGGCCCGCATGTGGGGCCAGAGCAGGGCAAAGACCCCTGCAAAGATGATGAACTCAAGAGAGTTGAAGCTCATGCCGTCGCCACGCGCTTGCCGCCGCCTTCCTCGAACCGTACCGTCGGACCGCTTGCTGCCATCAAGTCAACATCGAGAACGCCGATCGGCACCTCAAATTCACGGGACGTCTAGATGCATGCACATCCGTTGACACACTAGCGTAATCGATCATGCTTCGTCGCGTTGCCCTTCGACAGCGCGACGGGATAGCGCTCGGCGTTCCTCGCGAGCTTCCTCTCGACCGCGGCCTTGATGTCGATCTTCGTCACCGCCGCAAACTCAAGCAGCAGGATCATCACATCCGCGGCCTCTTCCTCGACGCCCGCACGCGTCTTCGCGTCGTCAAGCACGCGCAGCGACTCCGCGTTCGTAACCCATCGGAAGTGGTCCATCAGCTCCCCCGCCTCGACCGCGACGGCCATCGCGAGGTTCTTCGGATCGTGGAACTGCTGCCAGTCGCGCTCGGCCGCGAACGCGAGGATCTTCTCTTGGAGCGCTGCGATGTCGGAGGGCTGCTGCATGCGTGGATCGTACCCCACGCCCCCTCGGGCCTTCGTGTTAGATTGCGCTCCATGCCCACCCGCACCACGCGTCGCCCAGGCCGCCCCGCACCGCATGGCATCACCATCGTCGAGGTCCTCGTCGCGCTCGCATGCGTGCTCGTCCTCGCCGCGGCGGCGCCCGTCTTCATGCAGTCGACCGGCGACCGCGCGCGCATCGCGCAGTCGGTCGCCAATCTCAAGAACCTGGCGGCGGCGCAGGAGGCCTACAGCGGCGACTGGAATGGCCGGCAGTTCACGCCCATTCCCGACGACGCTGGCCTCGTGGGCGGCGAGTGCGCGAAGTACATCGAGACGATCGGCTGCCCTTCGCCGCAACTCCTCGGCTTCGACACCGACGGCGCGATGTGGGGCTACTTCCTCGGCGCCGCGGGCAAGTGCGCGCCGTCGCAATACCCCGGCTCCTGCGACAACTGGGCCGCGTACACGCCGATCGCGTTCGACGGCCCGCACGCGGGCTTCGGCGCGTTCAGGCTGCCGAATGTGGTGGGCTTCAACCGCTATGTGTCGGGGCGGTTCTACGATCCGATCTTCTACGCGCCGCACGACACGCTCGCGACCAAGCGCGTCCAGAAGCACTTCAAGCAGCCCGCGGAGTTCGCCTACGCCGACGGCGAGTTCGCCTTCAGCTCGTACTGCTGGTCGCCCGCCGCGATGTGGGACACACAGGTGCTCGCGCGCAACGGCAAGACGCTGAACGGCCAGGGATTCACCGATCCGAAGTCGCTCAAGACCGCCTTTCGGTCGCCGTCGGTCTCGCGCTGCGTCTATCCGTCGCTCAAGACGCGCACGATCGAGCACGACTGGCTGCAGGACAAGTCGAGCGTCGAACTCAACCCCGCATTCGTCGAGCCGACGCAGTGGTTCTTCAACCACTCGGTCGACTCGAAGCCCGCGACGCTCTTCTTCGACGGGCACATCGAGCTTGTCGGCTGCGACCGCGCGATGGCCGACGACGCGCGCGCGGGCGGACTCTGGTCGCGCAACACGCCCTTCGGCGCCGACGGCTACTTCGGCGCGCAGGCGTTCGACCGCCTCGTGAAGACGAGCTTCCACATCCTCACCACCGACGGCATCGAGGGCCGCGACATCCTGCAGGTGTCGGACTCGAACGGACCGGTGGCCGCGCCCGGCGCGGCAAAGCTGAACGCGCCCGGCGAGATGCTGAAGCTTGGCTCGACGAAGACGGAGAAGACGGAATAGCCGCGGCGGCACGGGCGCGCGATACACTCGCCGTCATGCCCACCCGCGCCTACGCAGCCCAGTCGCCGACCACGCCGCTCGCACCGCACGGCATCGAGCGCCGCAACCCCACCGCGCACGATGTCGAGATCGACATCCTCTTCTGCGGCGTCTGCCACAGCGACCTCCATTTCGCGCGGAACGAGTGGGGTTTTACGCAGTATCCCGTCGTGCCGGGCCACGAGATCCTCGGCCGCGTGACGCGCGTCGGAACGGGCGTGACGAAGTTCAAGGTCGGCGACCTCGCGGCCGTCGGCTGCCTCGTCGACAGCTGCCGCGCGTGCGACTGCTGCAAGAAGGGCCTCGAGCAATACTGCACCGGCGGCGGCACCTTCACCTACAACGGCGAAGACAAGCACATGGGCGGCATGACCTACGGCGGCTACTCCGAGAAGGTCGTCGTCGACGAGTCGTACACGCTGAAGGTGCCCGCGAACCTCGACCCCGCGGCGGCCTCGCCGCTTCTCTGCGCGGGCATCACCACCTGGTCGCCGCTCAAGCACTGGAAGGCCGGCCCCGGCAAGAAGGTCGGCATCGTCGGCCTCGGCGGGCTCGGCCACATGGGCGTGAAGTTCGCGCGCGCGCTCGGCGCGCACACGGTGCTCTTTACGACCTCGCCGTCGAAGGTCGCAGACGGCCTGCGCCTCGGCGCGCACGAAGTCGTGCTGTCGACCGACGAGGCCGCGATGGCGAAGCACGCGGCGTCGTTCGACCTCATCATCGACACGGTGTCGGCCGACCACTCGATCGACGCGCTGATGGCGCTCATCAGGCTCGACGGCACGATGTGCATGGTCGGTGTCCCGCCGAATCCGCAGCAGATCGCTGCGTTCAGCGTGATCCTGCCGCGCCGAAACCTCGCGGGCAGCTGCATCGGCGGCATCGGCGAGACGCAGGAGATGCTTGATTTCTGCGGCAAGAACAACATCGCCTGCGACATTGAGCTGATCCGCATGGACGAGATCAACCACGCCTACGAGCGGATGCTCAAGAGCGATGTGAAGTACCGATTCGTCATCGACATGGCGTCGCTGAAGGCGTGACGCCCGCGCGCCTTGCGGCGTCGGCCGCCCGACGCGGGCCGCCCGTCTCGTCGATTCTCGACGAATCGGTGCAACCCCCCTTGCAAGTCGCGCGGAGTTGACCATGCTCTGCGGGGGGCAGCCGTCCGGCCGCCCTCGCGCTTGAACCCGACCGCCCCTTGTGGCCTGGAGACTCCACGGTGAAGACGACCCTGACGCTCGGCTCGATTGCCCTCTGCACATCCGCGATTCTCCTCGGGCAGCTCTCTGCGATGGCAGGCGGGAAGGGCGACGGCGGCGTCGCCGGCGGCTCGACCGACTGCGCGTCGGCGCCGGCGCTGACGGTCGGCGACAACGCGTTCGACACATCCGCGTCGACGGTGTCGCTTGCGGTTCCCGATGTCACCGGATGCGGCCCGCACACGATGTTCAGCGTGAACTACTTCACCTTCACGCCGACCGAGACGGAGACCCACACCTTCTCGACTTGCAACGCCGCGTCGTGGGACACGCGTCTCCTGCTCATGACGACCTGCTCGACCGGGTCGGCGCTGCTCGCGTGCAACGACGACAGCTGCGGGCTGCAGAGCACGATGTCCGCGCTGCTCACGGCAGGCACGACCTATCGCGTCGTGGTCGGCGGGTTCGGCGCCACGAACGCGGGCCCGGGAACGCTGTCGATCTCCGTCGGTAGCGGCGGCGGTGGTGGCGGCGGTGGCGGCGGCTCAGGCGTCGTCGGCCCGGATGTGATCGTCGGCGCGATTCCCGACATCTCGAAGTACGGCTCGGTGGTCAGCGGCGGCCAGACGATCATGGCCTACGCGATCGGCACCACGAGCTGCAACATCGGCGACGAACTCCTCGACTGGTTCGCCTCGCCCGACAACCGCCACCCCTACATCACGCAGAACATCTACCGCATCAAGGGCGGGCGGATCCAGCAGATCGGCCTCGGCTGGGGCAAGCACGGCTTCGTCGCGCTGCAGGACTCGCTCTGCGGTTCGTGCACGCCGGCGCCGAGCGGCACCTGGCTCGGCATCGGCTGCTCCGACCCGTACAGCTCGGGCCTCAACGGCAGCCAGTCGGGCCTCGGCACGCGCAGCGAGGTGAACGCTGCGATCGGCTATTTCCCGGGCAACCCGAACGCAGGCATGCCCGCAGCGCCCGCGACCATCGGGCGGCGCATCCAGGTCAATGCAGTTGACCTCAACCCAGCGCTCAACACCGGCGCGACCTACCTCGTCGAGGGGCAGTACATCCACTCGGGCGACGCGGCTCGCGCGAACGACAACAACAACGCCTCGTGGCGCGCCGCGACGGTCGGCTCGCTGACCTCGGGCGCCTACACGATCACGCTCACGGGCGCGACCGTGCAGCAGCAGCCCGCGATCAACGCGTGGCGCGCGGCCGACGCAGCCGTCACGCTCGTGAACGCCGATGTCGCCGACGACGGACGCTTCATCCTCGGCTACAAGGTGTCGCAGAATCCCAACGGCAGCTGGCACTACGAGTACGCGGTGCAGAACCTCAACTCCGACCGCTCGGGCCGCTCGTTCGAGGTTCCGCTTCCCATCAACGCCGTGGTGAGCAACATCGGCTTCTCCGATGTCTTCTACCACTCGGGCGACCCGTACGCTGGCACCGACTGGTCGGTGACGACCTCGGGTGGCGCGATCCGCTGGACGGGGCCGACCCACGCGACGAGCCCGAACGGGAACGCCCTCCGCTTCTCGACGATCTACAACTTCTGGTTCGACGCGAATGTGCCGCCGACGGCGGGCAACGCGGCGCTCGGCCTCTTCAAGCCAGGCGCCGCCGGCGCGGCGAACTCGATCGCGATCGCCGCGCAGGTGCCGACGGTCGTGGCCCTTCCCGGCGACCTCAACGGCGACGGCACGGTCAACGCGGCCGACCTGTCCGCCCTGCTCGGAAACTGGGGCGGCACGGGCGTGGGCGATGTGAACGGCGACGGCACGGTCGGCGCGGCGGACCTCGCGGCGCTTCTGAGCGCCTGGAGCTGACCCGAGAGCGGTGGCCGGGGCGACCTCGACGGCCCAACCGGGGTACGCAGCGCCCGCGGCGCGAGCGCTC
>CAIXEV010000094.1 GCA_903918555.1 uncultured bacterium
CGCGCGGCGATCTCCTGCACGATTGCATCGGGATCGTTGACCTCGGTCATGTTCCCGAACTCCTTGACATGGCTCGGCGTGCCGTCGTCGGTGAACGCCTGCTCGAAGCCGTCGGAGTAGAAGAGGATCTTGTCGTTCGGCTCGAGCTCGATCTCGATCTCGTTGTAGACCTCATCCGGGAAGATGCCGAGCAGACCGCCGTCGCACTCGATCTGGCGCGGCGCCTGTCCGGGCCTCAGCAGGATCGCGGGCGGGTGGCCGGCGACCGCGAGGCGAAGCTTGCGCGTTCGACAGTCGAGAACGCCCGCGATGGCGGTCGCGAATCTCGTCGTCGCACGCTGGTGTTCCGCAAGGCGCGTGTTGGCGCGGGCGAGCGTCTCGCCGGGTCCAAGCAGCCGCAGCTGTCCCTGCACGCGCTCGGTGGTCTCGAGCGAGCGGCAGACCGCCATGCCGAGGAGCGCAGCGGGAATGCCGTGGCCCACGGCGTCGGCGAGGAAGATCGACAGGCGATCGTCGTCGAGCTGCTCCACGTGGTAGACATCGCCGGAGACCTGCGCGAGCGGCCGGTAGAAGGTCCCGACGCGCACGCCGTGAAGTTCAGGCACTGGAAGCGGCAGGAAGTCGCGCTGCACGAGCGCCGCGAGCTGCAGCTCCTCGTTGCGCTCCTCGAGCTCGTTGCGCATCGAACCGACGAAGCGGTTCAGGAGCGACAGCTCGCGCCGCGCGTCGCGCAGCGTGGGCGCGCAGGCGACGATGCCGCGCAGGTACGGGATCAGCTCGGTGCCGCAGCGCGACGAGTGCATCGCGTCGGCCGGCGTGCGGACGGTGCGGGCCGCCAGCACATCGCTCACGACGAGCACGCGCGCGGCGTTCGGCAGGTGCGACTCGCCCTCGGGCTGCTCGATCGCCTCGAGCGTCGCGTCGACGGTCTCTTCGGCGACCGCGGGGTCTTCGCCGGCGAAGATGATGATCGCCTCGACATCGAGGTGAACCGGCGCGCCGGAGGAGGTGCGGAGCGCCTCGGTCGCGAGATGCGCAGCGGACACGCCGCGCAGTTCGCGGCCGATGCGGTTCCGCCAGTCTTCCGCTGCCGTGAAGACGGACTCCGTGCTCACGATGGCAATGCGAAGGCTGGTGCGGGCGTGGTCCATAAAGCTCCATCCATTGGGCCGGAACGGACGCACGAAACGCCCGTATCACGGTCAGGATCGGCTCAACGGACGAAGGGCTTGAGGGCCTCTCGGTCGAATTCGGCACGGCTTCCGCGCCGCACTCCAAGCGGCGCCAGTGCGCCCGGGGCCACCTCGAGCGCGTACTTCGCCTTGCCGCCCGACGGATAACGGACGAGCCGCGCGCGGTAGTCGGCGTCGCTCTCGCCTTCCGCCTGCAACGGCTCGTTCGGCATCGTGTGGACCGCCGTCACGAAGCCCTGCGCGTCGAGGAAGGCGATGTCGAGGCCCATGACGCACCCGAGCATCCAGAAGGTGCGCTCCGTGGCATCGTTGAACGCGAACAGCATTCCTTCGTCGGCCGCGAGGCTTGCGACGCCGCCGAGACCCTGCTCGCGCGCCGCTTCGTCGAGGGCGGGCTTGCAGCGGAAGGTCTTGCCGCCGATCGTCACATCGATGGTGGTCGGCGCGCTCGCGGGCGTGTTGTCGCACGAAGCGAGAGGAAGCGTCACGGCGAGGGCGAGCGTGCCGATGACGGCGGTGGCGGAGAATCGCATGCGCGAATGAGAAGCGGGCGCGGCTTGCGCGTCAAGCGCCTTGGAGCCAGTCGAGGTCGGCGTCGGTGAAGACGGTGGGGTTGGATCGCGCCGCCCGTGCCTTCTCGCGCATCGATTTGGCCGCGGCGAGGGCCACGAGTTCGCGCGCGGAGAGCGGCGCCCGCTCCGGCAGGAAACCAAGGCTCCACGCGCACCAGCCGATGACGCGCTCGACCTCGACGCCCGACTCGCGCAGCGCGGCGAGGCTGTGAGAGCCGTGGCGCTTGGCGAGCCGCTTGCCGTCGGCGCCGTAGACGAGCGGAAGATGCCACCAGCGCGCGTGGGAGAGCCCGAGATGCCGCGCGATGATCTGCTGGCGCGCGGCGCTTGCGAGGAGGTCGTCGCCGCGGACGACATCGGTCACGCCTTGGCGCGCATCGTCGATCACCACGGCGAGTTGGTACGCAGGAACGCCGAGCTTCGTCCACACCACGAGGTCGCCCGCCTCGAGGCCGGGGTCGAAGGTGTGTGTGCCGAGCAGCTCGTCCGAGACCGTCTCCGCCGCTGGATCCACGCGCAGCCGGTGGTTGGCGAGCCAGTCGCCGGAACGATCGTCGATCGTGCGTCGCTGGGGTTCGGGTGGCCGCAGCGCAGGCGGATAGCGCGTCTCGCCGTCTTCGGCGTGCGGGGCGCTGGCGGCGTTGCGGATCTCGCTCCGCGATGCGTCGCATCGGAAGGTGAGTCCTCGGGCGGCGAGCGACTCGAGCGCAGCGCGGTAGGGGGCGAGGTCGGCGGACTGGACGAGCGGTTCGCCGTCTGAACCGCGCCCGTCCCAGTCGAGGCCGAGCCAGCGAAGGTCGGCCAGGCACGCCTCGCGGGCGCCCGGCTTCACGCGGCCGAGATCGAGGTCCTCGATGCGAAGGACGATCTTCCAGCCCTCGTGGCGCGCCAGGGCCCAGGTGGCGAGAAAAGTGCGCGCGTTGCCGATGTGGAGCGCTCCCGACGGGGTCGGGGCGAGTCTGGTGACGCGTTGGCGCGGCGTCGTCATGCGCGGCAAGCGTACGCGAGGTCGAGAGGGCTTACACTGCGCGCCATGTCGCTTCTCAAACTCAGCGATGGTGAGATCGCAGCGCGCCTCGAAGAGCTGACCGAATGGTCGCAGCCCGGCGAGGAGATCCAGCGGACCTACCGCTTCAAGGATTTCGTCGAGGCGATGGCGTTCGTGCAGGCGGTCGCGGCCCACGCCGAGGCGGTGCAGCATCACCCTGACATCCTGATCCGCTACAGCCGGGTTACGCTTTCGCTGTCGACGCACGACGCGGGCGGCATCACGGAGAAGGACTTCGACTTCGCGCGCGCCGCGGACGGACTGGCGCGGGCTTAAGCGCTCGCAACCTGCTTCGCAACTTGCTCGCTTTGGCGATGCTCACGCGGAAGGCGGCTGCCGCAAGCAGCCGCCGCTCGGACTGAAGCGCTCGCAACTTGCTCGCTTTGGCGGCGGTCACGCCTTTGCCGGCGGTCACGCCGAAGGCGGCTGCCGCAAGCAGCCACCGCTCAAAGACGACCGATCTCGCTGTCGAGCAACCGCTGCGTCGCCGCAGCGTCTGCAAGCGTGACGGGTGCTTCCGTCGCGCCTGCGCGGATCGCGCCGACCATCGCGGCGATCTCGTGGTCGTAGCCCGTGCCCGTCGGGTAGTCGCGGCCGGCGAGCATCGCGCGCTGCGCGCCATCCTCGACGACGACCAGCTCGTGCTCGCGTCCGAGCCGGAAGTCGATCACCGCGCGCTCGCACTGGATCGACGCCACCATCATGAACGCGAAGTTCGGGTCGTCCATCCAGCCGCCTTCCGCCTCGACAACGAGCCCCGCGTGCGGCCCAGACTCGTAGCGGTAGCGCGTGTCGACATGCATGCGCGAGCCGCGCGACTCGACCGCGGTCGGCTCGCCGAACGCGAAGCGCACGAAGTCGGCGTCGTGGATGTGGAGATCGACGACCGCGCCGCCCGAGCGCGCGACATCGAGGTAGAAGTCCTGGCTCCACGACGGCCGCGCACCCAGGCGCCGAAACGACGCGCGCAGCGGACGGCCGAAACGCGCGGTGCGCACGGCCTCCGCCATCCACGCCCACGCCGGCCAGAACCGCATGCAGTGGGCGGGCATGACCAGCACGCCGGCAGCGCGCGCCTCGTGGTCGAGCTCGTCGACCAGGCGCGCATCGAGCGCGGTCGGCTTCTCGACGAGGACATGCTTCTTCGCGCGAATCGCGGCCCGCACGAGCTCGACATGCGTGTCGGTGGGCGTGCAGATCGAGACAAGGTCGATGTCCGTGCGCGCGAGGAGTTCGTCGAGACTCGCGGCGCGTGGAAGCGAGGCGAGCAGCGCGTCCGCGCCGCCGCCCGTGATGAGGTTGCCAGCGGTGGCGGCACGCTGCGCGGGGTCGTAGAGGGCGCGGACGGTGCAGCCAGCGGTCGCGGCGTACGACGCGAGATGCGTGCGGCCCATGAAGCCGAGCCCGACGATGCCGACGCCGACTTCGCCCGTGGTCACGCCTGCGGCGTGAACACCACGCCGCTCTCCATGTAGAAGTTCACGATGTCGCCCGGCATGAAGCTGCGCGCCGACTGGTCGGCGGAGAGCGTGATCCACATCGGGACGACCGCCTGCAGCAGCAGACGGTTGCCCGTCGGATCGGTCTCGCGCACGCGGCCCTGCACGATGCGCGGGTGACCTTCGACCGGCTCGATGAACTCGCCGCCCGCATGCGCGCGGTGGAGCTTCTGCGCGCGGCCCGACAGCACGCCGCTCACGCGCTTTCCGACCGGCACGGAGGTCGGGCCACCCGACACGAGGTCGAGCACATACTCGCTGCCCGGGACGGACAGCACATACGAGCGCACGCCGCCGGCCGTGGCAGCGTCACGGGTTTCCTCGAGGCGAACGGTGCAGGTGGAGCTGGCGGTCGGTGCGGTCTGCATGGGTCGTTCTCAACTGATGGCTCGCCGAGGTCCGCGAGGGGACTGCGGCGACGGGCCGGGTAGGGAAAGATACACACTTCCGAACCGCCTACCATGCTCGCCCCGTGCTGCTCCTGATCGACAACTACGACAGCTTCACCTTCAACCTCGTCCAGCGTTTCGGCGAGCTCGACCGGTTCCTGCGGATCGAGGTCGTGCGGAACGACCAGATCACGGTCGAGGAGGCGGAGGCGTTGCGGCCATCGCGGCTCGTGATCTCGCCCGGACCCTGCACGCCGCGAGAGTCGGGTGTCAGCGCGGCGCTGATCCAGCACTTCAAGGGGCGAATTCCCATCCTCGGGGTGTGCCTCGGGCATCAGACGATCGGCGATTGCCACGGCATGCTCGTCCGACGGAACGACGAGCCTGTGCACGGCAAGACATCGGAGATCCATCACGACGGCCACGGGCTGTTCGAGGGCCTGTCGAATCCGTTCGTGGCGACGCGCTATCACTCGCTCGTCGTCGATCCGGCGACGATCCCGCCCGAGTTCGAGAAGACCGCGTGGACGGCGAAGGGCGAGGTGATGGGCCTTCGCTGGAAAGCCCCGTCGGGCGCGTCGCCGCTCGAAGGCGTGCAGTTCCACCCCGAGAGCTTCCTGACGAAGGAAGGCCCGCAGTTGCTCGAGAACTTCCTGCGGATGATCTAGGCGTGTTTGGGCGCTCGCCGCGAGGGCTTGAGCGCTCGCGCCAAAGGCGGCTGCCGCAAGCAGCCGCCGCGGGGACCACAGTCGCTCTTCACGCCAAAGGCGGCTGCCGCAAGCAGCCGCAGCGAGGACCGCAGCTGCCATTCACGCCAAAGGCGGCTGCCGCCAGCAGCCGCCGCTACAAACAACGAAACGCGCCGCGCACCGCGTCGGCCCGCGCCGCTCGGTCGTCGCGGCCTTGTCCGAGCTCGCCGCCCGAAATGCGCGCGAGGTGCGCCGGCTGCACCTCGAGGAGCAGGCGGTCCACCAGCGGTCGTTCGATGTCGCTGATCCGGCCGAGCGCGACGCCGAGGCGCACGCGCGACAGGAACTTGATCGACTCGTCGAGCGCGAGGAGCCTGCAGTTGCGCAGGATGCCGAGCGCGCGGTGCACGCGGTCGTCGAGCGACGAGAGGTCGCGCGCCATCAGCGTCCGCCGCGCGGCGCGTTCGTATTCGACGAAGCGCGGCACGATGACGCCGGCAAACTCCTCGACGAGGTCGTGCTCGCTGCGGCCAAGCGTGGTCTGGTTCGAGACCTGGAAGAAGTCGCCGAGCGCCTCCGTCCCCTCGCCGTGGAAGCCGCGCACCGCGAGGTGCATGTCCTTCGCCGCACGCTGCACCTTGTCGAGCTCCTCGAGCATGCGAAGCGCGGGAAGATGCATCATCGCGCTCACGCGGATGCCGGTGCCGAGGTTCGTCGGGCACGCGGTGAGGTAGCCAAAGCGGGGATGGAACGCGAACTCAAGCGAGCGCTCGAGCGAGCGGTCGAGCTCGAACATGCGCTCGGCGAGCGGCGCGAGCTGCATGCCCGGCGCGAGCATCTGGAGACGCAGGTGGTCTTCCTCGTTCACCATCACGCTCGTGGTCTCGTCGGCGGAGATCGCCACGCAGCGCGGGTGCGGCGCCTCGACGAACGGCCGCGAGATGAGGTTGCGCTCGAAGAGCATCAGGCGGTCGAGCGCCGCGGTCGCCTGCACATTCACCCAGCGCGTGCCCGCCTCGTACGGGCCGCCGAGGCGCGCAGCCTGCACGCGGTGCACCACCTCCGCGAGCTGCTCGGGCGAGGAGCGGTTGACGAAGTTGAATCCGATGAGGTTGCGCGCGAGCCGCACCCGGCTCGAAAGCACGCAGTCTGCCATCGGCGCCTCGCGGTGGTCGGCGGGGTCGACGCCGATCAACGGCGAGCGCGTGGCAGCGCCCATCCCGGGTCGACCTCGGGAATCCGCCGGAAGGCGCGCATCGTCCGCTGCGCTCACGATGGCGCACCTCCCGAGGGAGAGCATCCATCCTCGGCCGCGGGCATCGCGGCGCGGGCTGCGTCGCCTGCGATGTCGTCCGTCGTCGTCGAGCTTGCCGTCGAGCTTGTCGTCGTGCTTGGCGTCGTGTCCGCCGTCGATTCGCCACCGACCTCGGAGAGACGGTCGCGCAGACGCGCCGCGCGCTCGTACTCCTCGCGCGACACGGCCTCGCGAAGTTCGCGCGCAAGCCGGTTGCGGAGCGCGGCGCGGTCGACGAGGTTCGCTGCGTGCGCAGGGTGGCGACCGACATGCGCGGCGGCACCGGCCTGCGCGCGCTCGATGATGGCGCCGAGTTCCTGTTCGAACGAGCGGTAGCAGACGGGGCAGCCGACGAGCCCGGTCTCGCGCACCTGCGCCATCGTCAGGCCGCAGGAACCGCAGCCCTTTGGCTGGCGTGGCGCGGCGGCGCGCGCTTGCGCGAGCAGTTTGCCGACCACAAGCGCCGGGCCCTGCGAGGTCGGCAGGATGAATCCCCGCTCCTGCGCATGCTCGGCGCAGAGGTGCACCTCCGCCTTGAGACCGTTCTGAACGACGATCTCATGCACGACGGCAGGATTCGGGCAACAGTCGCAGGTGCGTTCCATCAGGGCGATTCGTCTGTCGGCGTAAGGCGGCGTCTGGCGGCGTCGCGTTCGGTGTGAGCGCGGCGCATCGGAGGCAGGCCACACTCTAGTCGCCTCCGCCCGATTTCATCGGCCTTATGACGGGTTTTTCCGCAGGGAGCCGAGCTGGTCATCCCTCAGAGCGCCGCCCGCACCCGAACCAGCGACTCGAGGATGCCGCGGACGGCGTCGAGCGGCTGGATCGTGCCTGCGTCGGAGCTCGAGCGCTTCGGCTCGGGGTGGCACTCGAGGAACAGAGCGTCGACGCCGACGGCCACCGCGGCGCGCGCAAGCTGGGCGCATCGGTCGGGCCGGCCGCCGGTCGAGGTCTTCTCGGCGCCGGGCAGCTGGGTCGAGTGCGTGGCGTCGAAGCAGGTCGGGGCGCCGAACTCGCGGCCGATGTCGATGAGGTCGGCGAGGCCGATCACATCGGTGATGAGCCGGTTGTAGCCGAAGGAAGTGCCGCGCTCCGTGAGCATCGTGCGCGTGGCGCCGCCCTCGCGCAGCTTCTCGAGCGCGTTGCGCATCTCCGCGGGCGACATGAACTGGCCCTTCTTCACATTCACGGCGCGGCCCGTCTCGGCCGCGGCGGCGAGGAGATCGGTCTGGCGGCAGAGAAACGCGGGAATCTGCAGGAGATCGACGGCGGCCGCAGCGGGTGCAGCCTGCCGCGGGTCGTGGATGTCGGTCGTGGCGGGAACGCCAAGCCGATCGCGCATCGCGGCGATGAGGTCGAGTCCCTTCTTGAGCCCGGGCCCGCGCGGGCTCTTGATGCTCGAGCGGTTCGCCTTGTCGAAGCTCGCCTTGAAGACATACGGCAGCTTCAAGTCGGCGCAGATCGCGGCGACCGTCTCGCCGATCAGGATGTTGGTCGCGTCGTCCTCGAGGACGCACGGCCCGGCGATCACCAGCAGCGGCCGCTTCGGGCCCGGCGCCGTCGCGAACCATGCGTCGAGGGCCGCGGCATGGCGGCTTGGCGCGGAAGCGGGGGCGGTCGTGGCGGTCGTGGTCGTGGTGGGCTGGGACATGGTTGGCTGGGACGGGGTCGGCAGGGACAGGGTCGGCAGGGACAGGGTCGGCTTGGCGAGGCGTGCGCGCTTCGGGAGATTCGTGGCGCTTCCCGGAGGTCGAATCCACCCCGCGCGGAACGCGCCGCGAGAGTGTACGGGGAAGCGTCGATGCAGCCCCTCGTGCCCCGCGAGAGGGGTCGGCTGGTGCGTCTGGGTGGATTCCTCTGCGGAATCGGAGAGTTCCGCAAAGGTGCGCTTCGGAACGGTCGAAGTCCTGAAGTGTGGTCCTGTGGGCGGATTCTGCGTCGGGCGCGTGCCCGAGGATCCCGCAGCCGGACGGAAGTCGGAGAACGCGGCCATGGACAATCTTCCGCTCGATCCCGACGCCTTCTCGGCGCATGTCATCGCGCTGCTGCTCCAGCAGTTCCCCGACCGCAAGGCCGCCGTGACCGGTCCGCTCCATGTCGTCTTCGATGGCCGCCACCTCGGCCTCGAGAACCTCTACCGCATGGTGCTGCGCGATCCGCGCAACGGCGCGGAGATCATCGAGAACTACCTCGACCGGCTGCTCGAGGGCGACCAGATCTCGGGCGCGCCGCTGCCTTTCTCGGCGGTTCGCGCCCGCATCATGCCGCGCATCCAGCCCGAGAGCATCTTCGAGCATCTCGACCGCGAGCAGGTCGCGCATGTTCCGTTCGTGAACAACACCGTCATCGTGTTCGTGATCGACCTGCCGCAGCTCACCGTGTCGATCACCAGCGAGCAGATGATCCGCTGGGGACTCCAGTGCGACGACCTCGACGCGCTGTCGCGCGAGAACCTCGCGCGCTATGCGCCCGATCTCGAGGTGCGCCTCGTCGACTCCCACGACGGCGGCCGCGCCGCGATCGTCTCGCAGCAGGATGGCTACGACGCAGCGCGGCTTCTCCTCTCGACGCTGTACGACCGGCTTGCGCGCGAGATGAAGGGCGACTTCTATGTGGCGACGCCCGCGCGCGACACATTCATCGCGATCAGCGTGGGCCCCGATCCGTTCGTGGGTCGGCTCAAGCAGCGCGTCGAGGACGACTTCCGCCGGCTGCCGTATCCGATCACGCGCGAGCTCTTCTATGTGACGCGCGACGGCGTGGCCGGCACCGCCGCCTGAACGCGGCTATTTCGTCGACTCCTTCGTCGACTTGCCGCCCGTCGTGGCGCCGCTCTTCGCAGCCTCCTCGGCCAGCAGCGACTCGATCGCGGCCTCCACGCTTCCGTTGCCGATGTCGGCGCCGCGCAGGTGCCCATCGCGATCGATGATGTAGTAGTCGGGATAGCTGTCGACCACATAGCTCGCGCTCGCCTCGCCGCGCGTGTCGAGGCAGACGGTGTACCCGATGCCCTTCGAGCGGACGGTCTCGAGCATCTTGTCGCCGCCTTCCGGATGACACACGCCGATGAGGACCACGCCCTTGTCGGCGTACTTCTTCGCGAGCGCGTTGTTCTTCGGAATGCTGGCGATGCACGGGCCGCACCAGGTCGCCCAGAAGTCGAGGACGACGATCTTCCCCTTGAGTTCGTCGAGCGAGGTCGCCTTGCCGACGGCCTCTCCGGCGGGGGTCCACTGCGAGATCGTGCCGAGCGACGGCGCCACGGGGCACTGGTCGAACCGCGCGACCGCGCCGCGTCGACGGCCATCGCCCTCGAGGAGTTCGCGGGGCAGGCGCTCCTTGCGCGCGCTCTTCGCGGCGGATGGCTTGACGACGATCTTTCCACCCGACTTCGACTGCGCGTCGGTTGGTCCGCCGGGCGGCGCCTTGCTTCCCGGCGACGCCTTACTCCCCGGCGACGCCGCGCTTGCGCCCTCGCCGGAAGCGGCGTGGTCCTCCGCAAGCAGCTTCTGAACGACCGCCGCCACATGCTTCGGCTGGAGACCGACCGCGCGCACCGTGCCGCGCCGATCGATGACGGCGTAGGTCGGCCAGAAGCCCACGCTCCACGCCTTCGCGCTCTTGCCGCCATCGTCGACGGCGAGCGGGTAGTTGATCTTGTTGGCGTCGACGGTGGCGGGGATGTTCTCCGCGCCGCGCGCTGCGTCGTGAATGCCGAGGATCACGAGGCCATCGGCCGCATGATCGCGCATCAGCGTGACATTCTCGGGAATCGCGGCCATGCACGGGCCGCACCAGGTCGCCCAGAAGTCGACCACGACGACGCGGCCGTGGAGGTTCGACCAGAGGTCGCCCTTGCCGTCCTTGCCGATGATCGCTTCGATCGCGGCAGGGTCGCCCGTCCAGCGGGTCGCGGTGATGGGCGGCGGTGGCTTGCCCACCATCGCGCGATGCGCGTTGCCGACCGCGCCTTGCCGCCAGAACCACTCCTCGGGAAACTCGCCCGCAGACTTGCCGCGCGTCGGTGGATCCTCGCCGCGCGCAAGCGGATCCTCGCCGCGCGCGAGCGGATCCTCGCCGCGCGCGAGCGCATCCGACACCGCGGCGAACGGGGACGCGCACAGAAGCGCCGCGGCCATGAGAAGCATCTTCATGCCGAAAGCGTACCTCGCGAAACGAGGATCAGCGCGGCCCGGCGACGATCTTGCGCTCGCTGGCGTCCTTGTTGAACAGGGTCACATTCCCTGAACCCTTCTCATCGACGCCCACACGCACGAGATCCTTGCCCTCGTTCGAGCGGACGACGACGGCGCCGCCGGCGGCGTCCTCGGCCGCGCCCGCGACCACGAGCGGCACGCCCGACGCAGAGAAGAGGTTGAGAAGACCGCCGTTCGAGCCGGCGAGCAGCGCAAGCGCGCGGCGGCCGTTGCGCGACAGGCTGATGGCGCCGCCGTCATCCTTGCCGCTCTCGGCGATGAGCGTGGCCGTTCCCTGCGCGGTGCCGAGCGCGAGACGGCCCGCGCCCTCCGCGTTCACGGCCGCGGCGAAGACCGGGTTGCCGCCCTCGTTGTAGAGCTGGACGAGGCCGCCCTTCGCGATCGTTGGGTTTGCGCCGATCGACGCGACCGCGCGGTCGCCGCCGGCTCGGCAGACGACCATGCCGCCGCCTTCGTTCGTCTCGAGCGACGCGAGGCGGTCGCCGTTCTTCGAGAGGATCTCGGTGCTGCCGCCGGCTGCGCCCGCCTCGAGCTTGGCCGCGCCCGCCTGCGAGAGCGCGATCACCACCGACTCCTTCTCGCTGACCGATGCGCTCACGCGCTGCGGGCCGTCCTTCGCCGCGAGATCGAACTCGCCGCCCGCCTCGCCCGCACGCAGCCGCGCCATGGTGACGCCGCTCGGCGACACGAGGCCGAGGCTGCCGCCGTTCGCGGTCGCCTGCAGGATCGCGGCGTCCTTGTTGTCGGCATCGGCCAGACGCACCGCGCCGCCGCCCTC
>CAIXEV010000095.1 GCA_903918555.1 uncultured bacterium
CGGCGGCCCAAGCGCGAACTCCTGCGGCGCGTGCATCGTGCCGCACGAGGCGAGCCACAATCCGGACAGCAACCCCAAGCACGCAGCGCGCATCGCTACCTCCGTTCGATCGAGAGCACCGTCACATCGTCGTCAAATGAATCGCCCGCATGTGCACGCAACGCCTCGACGATGTGCGCGACATCGTCCTTCGTGCCCGTCGAGCCCGTGAGCGTCGTCGCGATGCGCTCGAGGCCGAACGCGTCGCCCGCGCTCGAGCGCTGCTCGTAGACGCCGTCGGTCGCCATCACGAGCCGCGCTCCCCGCGCAAGCGTGATCGTGCTCGTCGAGTAGTCCGCGTCGGGCGTCGCACCCACGGGCACGCCGCCCTCGGCGTCGATGCGCGACGCGCCCGACGGCTCGACGAGGTACGCGATGCCATGCCCGGCGTCGCAGAGCGTGACGGTTCCGTCCGCCTCGAGGATCGCCACGAACATCGTCGCGAATTCGCTCGGCTCGCTCTTCTCGTACAGGAACTCGCTGAGCGCGCGCACCGTGAGCGCGAGCGGCTCGACGCGCGTCGCAGCGGCGTACATCCACGACTGCGCGGTCGCCATCAGCATCGCGGCGGCGGCGCCCTTGCCGGAGACATCGCCGATCCACGCGAGCACCGAACCGTCCGGCCTTCGGGCAATTCCCGCAAAATCGCCCGCAAGCAGCATGCCGGGCAGCGACTCGAGATGCCACGCGCAGCCTTCGATCGCACCGGACTCGTGCGCAAGCAGCCGCCGCTGCACGAGACGCGCGCGCTCGACATCGAGGCGGAGCGCCTCGAGCCGTCGACGCGCGAAACTCTCGATGACAAGGCCGCAGATGCGCGCGGCGGCGCCCACGAACTCCGCCATCGCGGCGTCGACGGGCGCGCGCGCACCCACGCTGTCGAGATACAGGTAGAGCTGCTCGTCGCCCTCGACCACCACGCGCGCGCACCGCACCTCGCGCACGCCCGTGCCGGCGATGCTCGCCGCGGCCTGGATGTTCACCGCGGATTGCGACAGATGCGCGACGCGGAGCGGGTCCGACGCCGATGCGAGCACCGTGCGGCTCACCGCGCGGCCCTCGGCTCCGGCGCCCGCGATGATGTCGGCGTCGGCGCGCATCGGGTCGAACCGGACGAGAAGCGCCCGCTCGAGCTTCGTCACCGACAAGAGCCTCTCGAGCAGCATCCTGCCGGCGGACTCGGTGGTTCCATCCGCCGGAATCCCGCGCACCACATCGATCAGGACGCGCAGCGCGTGCTCGGCGCCGCCGTGCGTTCCGACCGCGATCGTGCGCACGGCGTCGGGCGATTCGGCGCCTGTCTCGGCGCGAACGCGCGCGGTCACCGCGCGGATCCGCAGCAGGCGAGGCCCGAGCTGGACGACATCGCCCTCGCCGAGCTCCATCGGCCGCCCCTTGCGCACGAACTGCCCGTTCATGCGCGTCCCGTGTCGGCTGCCGAGGTCCTCGACCGTGATGACGCCCGAAGCGGCGACGGCGATCACCGCGTGCTGACGCGAGACGGCGGGGTCCTCGACGAAGATGTCGCACTCGGAGAGACGCCCGATCACAAGCCTCGCACCGGGCCGCAGCACGATGGGCTCAGCCTCCGGGCGCGAGTCGTTGACCACCTCGAGCGGCACGCCGCGCCGATGGGCAGCGTTCAGCGTGGTCATGTCGGCGCCCTCGACCTTGATCTCCTCCTCCGCGTCGCTTCCCGAGATCCGCACCCGCAGCGCCCGCGGACCGATGTGGACCACATCGCCCGCGCGGAGCTCGGCGATCTTCTGCGGCGTCAACGCGTGGCCGTTCACCCGAGTCCCGTGACGGCTGCCGAGGTCCTCGATGGTGGCGGTGTCGTCGGCCGCGGAGATCGCGGCGTGGTGCCGCGAGACGGCGGGATGGTCGATGCGGAGATCGCAGTCGGCCTCGCGCCCGATGAGAAGACGCACGCCAGCCCGCAGCGCGACTGGCCGCACATGCGGGTCGACATCGTCGACGATCTCGAGCTTGACGAGTGCGCCTTCGCTCACGGTCGGGCGATCGTACCGCACTCAGACGGAGGCTGTCTGCGCGCCGCCACGGCCCTTCCAGCTGCGCTTCCCGGTGCGATGGAGCCAGAGGCTTCGCCACTGGACGGCCGAAAGCGCCACGATCGACGCGAGATGCAGCGGGATGTTCCACCACGACTGGCGGAACCGCGCCGCAAGCAGCGCCCGACCGAGCAGCGCGCACGCGACCGCGGCGGCCGCAAGCGACGCCCCCAGCGACCATTGCGCGCCGAGCGCGGCAAGCGCGACCACGATCCACGGCAGCACCTGCCCAAGCGCGTGGTACACCGTGATGAACACGAGGAGCCCGAGGCTGCCAAGGCCTTCGAAGGCGTTCTTCGCGAATCCGCGCCAGGTCTCGCCGAAGCCGCGGTACATGCGGCACGACACGCTTTCGGTGCCGTCGTAGAGGTCGGTGCGCAGCCCCGCGCGGCGCACGGCCCGCGGGAACTTCACTCCATCGTGCATCGATTCCTTGAAGCCGGCGTGCCCGTAGTCGGCGCCGGTGCCCGCCGCGCGATACGCGGCGCGCGACACCAGGATGAACTGCCCGCACGCGGCGCTCGCGGCTGGGTCGAGCGTCGAGCGCATGCGCCCGATCGGGAGGTAGCTCATCAGGACGAAGTGGATGAGCGGCACAAGCAGCATCTCGCCGATCGTGCCCGTGATCTCGCGCGGCACGGTCGACACGAGCGACGACTTCGAGCGCAGCGCAAAGCCGAGCGCGCGCGCGACGGCGTCCGGCTCGAGCCGCACATCGGCGTCGGTGAACAGAAACCACTCGAGCGCGGGGTCGTAGCCGAGCCCGTGCTCGGCCATGCGGAAGCACGCGTGCTGCTTGCCGTTCCAGCCCGGAGGCAGCGGCCGGCGCGGCACGACGACAACGCGCGCATCCTCGGCCGCGAGCCGCGCCACGATCTCGCCCGTTCCGTCGGTCGACTCGTCGTCGTAGACATACGCGCGCACATCGACCTCGCGCGAAGCGAGCACCGAGCGGACGCACGCCTCGATGTTCGCCTTCTCGTTGCGCGCGGGAATGCACACGGCGACGCGCAGCGCGCGCGTCTCGGCCGCGACATCGGCCAATGCAGGCGCGCGGCGGTACCGCGCCATGTTCACGATGCCGAGGAGCAGCGGCTGCACGGCGGCCGCGAGCGACGCCCCGCACAGCCAGGGGTTCTGAAGCGAGAGCGCGATGTCACCGAGCGTCATGCGCCCCCCGCTTCTCGCGCGCCTCGCCGAGTTCGCCGCCCCTGCGCCCCGTCATCCGCAGCCAGAGGTCGTAGACGGGATTCGTGCCCGACCCCTTCGGCCGAAACGACGGGGAAAACGGCTCGAACGCAGCCGCGCTGCGCGCGCGCACGAGCTCGGCGAGCGCCGCCTGGTTCGCGCGCATCGCGGTCACGATGCGCTTCTGCCACGCGAGCGTGCCGCCCTCGGCGCAATCGATCGATTCGGCCCGCACGAACACCTCGGGCTTCTGATCGACCCAGAACGCGTACTCGACCGCGATCGCCACCGCGCGGTCGACCTTGAGCGCGGCCGCCATCGCCGCGGCGCCCGGCCGCACCACGATCTCGTCGCGGACATCGGAGAACTTCCCCTGCGGCGTCACGCACAACGCAAGCCGCGGCGCGCGCGTCACCTCGTCGACGAGGTACGCCCGCATCGCCTCGAGCGTCGCGGGGTCGTCGGGGTCGACGCCGAACAGCCCGACCTTCTTGAAGATCGCGAAGCGCTGGAGTTCGTTGCGGTCGATCGGCCCGTACGGCGGCCGCGACGGGAAGAACTCCCGCGACGCGACGATCAGCACGATCGGATCCCACCACGACACATGGTTCATCACGACAAGCGCAGGCCGCTCGCCCGAATCGACCGACGACAGCGCATCGCGCGACCCGCGCGCCAGCCGCACGGCATGGAACTTCCGCCGCATCCTCCCCGCGACCATCGCCGCGAAGACATTGCGCACACGGGGCGACGGCGTCGCGGGAATCAGCGCACCATCGCGGGTTCGGTCCACCCGTTTGCCTCCGCGCCGCGCGCGCCGTTGGCGGTCCATGCGCCGGCAAGCATCGACGCGGCGGGCGTCTCGCGGCCGACGGTCGATCCGTCGCCCACACTCGTCGCGCCGCTGTCGACGGCAACGCCGAGGTCATCGCACGCGGTCCACGCGGCGGTGACGCCCGACATCATCACCATCGGCGTGCCGGGCCCGGGGTTCACGCTTCCGCCGGCCAGATAGAGGCCCTTCGCGACGCGGCTCGAGTTCTTCGGCTTGAAGCCGCCGTGCAGCCGCCCGTGCGAGGCGAGGCCGTAGATCGCGCCGCCCGTCGCGTTGTACATGCGGTCGATGCCGGCCGGCGTCAGGCGACGCTCGACGACGATGTGCTTCTCGACATCCTCCATGCCGAACCGCTTCAGCTTGTCGAGGATCACGCGGCGATACTGCGCGAAGAGCCCGTTCTCGGCGTCCCAGTCGTGACGGTCGCGGCGGTACGGCGTGTGGACGAGGATGTAGAGCGACTCGCATCCCTCGGGCGCCTGCGTCGGGTCGGTCGCGCTCGGCACGCACAGGTAGAGCGTCGGATCGCGCGCGGGGTCGCCCTTCTTGTAGATGTCGTCGAACTCGGCCTGCGAATCCTTCGAGAAGAGGAAGCAGTTGTGGCGCAGGTGCTCGTACCGCCGGTTGAGGCCGAGGTAGAGGACGACGCCCGAGCACGCAGGCTCGTACTTCGACGCGATCTTCGCCTGCTCGGCGCGCGCGGCGGGCGTCGCGACGAGATCCGAGTAGGTGCGCTGCACATCGCAGTTCGAGACCACGATGTCCGCCTCGAGCACGGTGCCGTCCTCGAGCTCGACGCCCTTGACGCGGCCACCGTCGACGATGATGCGCTTCGCGCCCTTGCCGAGCACCGCGTTGCCGCCCTGCTCGCGGAACACGCGCTCGAGCGCGCGCGCCACCATGCGCGTGCCGCCCTGCGCGTACCAGCAGCCGTAGTCGCCCTGCGCGCTCGCGATCAGCGAGTGGATCGCGGGCGCGAGGAACGGGCTCGACCCGACGTACTGCATGAAGTGCTCGGAAAGCTGCTGGAGATGCGGCTCCTGGATCGAGCGGTGCTGGGTCCTCGCCACCGTCGAGTGCATGCGCATGCGCACCACATCGCCGAGAATCCCGGCCTCCGCGGGCGGCTTGCGCATCATGTCGCCGATGCCGCCGAGGTCCTTGTAGAAGAAGACCTTCTCGCTCAGCCGGTACATGCGCCGCGCGTACGCAAGGAACTCGAGGTAGCCCTTGCCGGGCTTCGCCGCGGGGAACTGCCGGTCGAGGTCACGCGCGAAATCCTCGGGATTGTCGCGGAGATCGAGCACCGTGCCGTCCTCGTAGAAGCAGCGCCACTGCGGATCGAGACGCACGAGGTCGAGGTAGTCCTCGGCGCGGCGGCCGCTGCGGCGGATGATGCCGCGCACGACCTCGGGCATCGTGATGATCGTCGGCCCCATGTCGAAGGTGAAGCCCTTCTCGGAGAGGACATTCATCTTGCCGCCGAGATGGTGGTTCTTCTCGACGATCGTGACATCGCCGTCGCCACCGAGCTGCGTGGTGAGTTCGGTCGCTGCCGCGAGGCCGGCGAGGCCTCCTCCGATGACGATGGCGCGCTTCTTCATGCGTTGACTTTCTCAGATGGTTGCGCCGCCTTCGCGGGCGATGCGCTTGGCTGGATCGGCGGGCCTGGCAACGGCGCCTTGGGCGCGCGCGGCCATGCGATGAACTTCGAGAGGAACGACTGTACCCTCGCGCTCGGCTCGTCGAGCGGCGCGGCGATGAATCGCATGGTTCGCGTGGCGAACACCTCGCGGGTCAGCCCGAGAAGGCCCGCTTCGCCGCGCGACGATCCCCAGCCGCTCGCGCCGTGGCCCGCGATCGAGACCGCGGGGTGCGCCGAAGGCAACAGAACCGAGTTGAAGTGGACGAGGCTCGACCCGCACGCCGCGACGCGCGCCGCAAGCCCGTGGCGCGGATCGCGCGTCCAGATGCTGGTCGCGAGGTACTGGCCCACGCGCGCGTGCAGCGCGAAGGCCTCGTCGATCGAATCGACCGCGCGCACCGCAAGCGCCGGGCCGAAGTGGCGACCGAGGAAGAGCTCGCCGTCGTCCGGGCAATCGACGATCGCGACGGGGCGCATCGTGCGGCCTTCGACCGGCTCGAGCGCGCCCGCGATCGAGCGTCCGCCCGCCGAAATCGCCGCGTTTGCAGCTCGCTGCGCGGCCTCGGCGGCGCCCGCGTCGACGAGCGTCACGCGCTTGGCGCCCGCGACGAGGCGCGCGAGTTCATCGCAGAACACGCCGTACGCGCGGCGCTCCACCAGCGCGCGCCGCGGCGCCATGCAGGTCTGCCCGGCGTTTGCAGTGAAGCCCATGAAGACCGCGCGCGCCGCGGCGCGGGCGTCGGCGTCGGCGAGCACGATGGCGCTGTCCGACCCCGAGAGTTCCAGCGTGGTCGGGATCAGGCGCGGCGCGCAGACCTCCGCGATCGCGCGGCCCACCGCGGTCGAACCCGTGAAGACGACATGGTCGAAGTGCTCCTCGGCCAGCACGCGCCGGCCCTCCTCGCGGGTCGCGCTGCGGCACTCGATCGACCCGCGCAGCGACGGAATCGCGTCGGCCGCCTCGATCGCAAGCCGCAGGAGCAGCGCCTGCGTGCGCGGCGCGCGCTCGGAGGGCTTGACGACGACCGAATTCCCCGCGACGACCGCCTGCACCAGCTGGATGCCGACGAGCTGCACGGGATAGTTCCAGGTGGCGATGATCAGGACGCGCCCGACCGGCAGACGCTGGCGCTCGACCGAGTGGCCGAAACCGAACAGCCCCCCGCCGCCGACGCGCCGCGGCTTGAGGAGCGACTTCGCCCGCTTCAGGTGCCAGTTCATGCTGGCGACGAGCGGCATGATGTCTGCGACCATCGCCTCGAAGTGGCTCTTGCCGACCTCGGCCGACGCAAGTTCGCACAGCATCGGGTGCGATTCGCGCAGGGCGTCACGGAAGGCGCGCAGCCAGCGCAGGCGGTCGGAAAGAGAGGGAATCGCTGCTTGCATCGAAGTGAGTTCGTCCCGACGCGACCGCCGAGATCATGACCGATCAGGCGCGCGCCCGTTTCGTGTTTGTGCACTTGCTAGATTCGGCACTTTGTGGGAATTTTGCAATCGCGCGAACCTTCGTGATCCTGTCCGAATCCACCCCGACCCGTCCCCCGAAGCAGGCCCCATGACCGTGACGAACCCCCGTTCCACCAGCCGCACCCCCGCCTCGCGCGGGCCTTCCGTGGCGGTCGTTGGCGCGGGTCCGGGCGGCCTCTCGGTCGCCATGCTGCTCGCGGGCGCGGGCCTCGATGTCACGATCTACGAATCGCAGCCGGTCGTCGGCGGCCGCACCCGCCGCCTCGAGGCCGGCCCCTACGCGTTTGATTGCGGCCCGACCTTCTTCATGATGCCGTATGTGCTCGAGGAAATCTTCGGGTCGGTCGGCATGGCGACGAGCGACTTCGTCGAGATGAAGCGGCTCGACCCGATGTACCGGCTGCTCATCGGGAATGAACGCGGCACCAAGCCGACGCAGATCGACACGACCGGCGACCTCCAGAAGATGGCCGCGCGCCTGAACGCGGTCGAGCCTGGCGACGGCGACGCGTTCCTCCGCTTCATCGCGGACAACCGCAAGAAGCTCGCGCTGATGGAGCCGATCCTGCGAAGCCCGATCCGCGGGCTCGCGGATCTCATGAACCTCGACACGCTCAAGGTCGCGCCCGTGCTGCGGCCGTGGGAGTCGGTGTACTCGCAGCTCACGCGGTACTTCAAGAGCGACGAAGCGCGCCTCGCGATGAGCTTCCAGTCGAAGTACCTCGGCATGAGTCCGTTCGAGTGCCCGAGCCTATTCACGATCCTGCCGTTCATCGAGTATGAGTACGGCGTGTGGCATCCGATCGGCGGCTGCAACGCGCTCGTCGCCGCGATGGCCGAGGCGTGCTCGCGTCTTGGCGCGCGCATCGAGACGGCGAGCCCTGTGTCGCGCGTGATGTTCGAAGGTCAGCGCGCGTGCGGCGTCGTGGTGCACGGCGAAGAGCGCCGCTTCGACCATGTCGTCGTCAACGCAGACGCGACCTGGGCGATGAAGAACCTGATTCCCGCGAACCTGCGCCGCGGCGACCAGCAGGACGCC
>CAIXEV010000096.1 GCA_903918555.1 uncultured bacterium
AGCCCGCGCTACCAGAACCTCGCGCTCGCGATGCGCGACATGTGGAAGCGCGAGCTGCGCATCGCGGCCGAGTGCCGCGGCAAGGACTCGAAGCTCTACAAGGAGGACCTCAAGAAGGGGAACTTCATGATCGCGCGCGGCGGGTGGTACGGCGACTACGGCGACCCGACCACCTGGCTCGATCTCCAGCAGAGCCAGAACGGCAACAACGACCGCGGCTATTCGAATCCCGAGTTCGACCGCCGCCTCGCCGAGGCGAGCAGCGAGTTCGATCCTGCGCTGCGGCTTCGCAAGCTCGCGGAGGTCGAGCGCTGGCTCTTCACCGAGGAGATGCCGATGCTGCCGATCTGCAACTATGTGACGGTCTACATGTACGACCCGGCCCGCATCGACGGCATGACCGACCATCCGCGGCTCGAGCAGGATCTCTCGATCCTCGGCCCGCGCCGCGCCGCCGCGCAGGATCCGCGCTCCACAGGGGAGCAGGTCAAGTGAGCGCGCCGTCCCTCTCGACCGGCGCCCTGATCCTGCGGCGGCTCGTGCAGCTGCCGTTCATCGTGCTCGCGGTCTACACGATCACTTTCATGCTCGCGTGGAGCGTGCCCGGCAACCCGCTTGAGAATCCCGAAGGCCGACGCCCGCCCGCCGAGATCGTCGAGGCGATGAAGAAGCAGTACAAGCTCGACGATCCGGTCGCGTTCTACTTCGACTACCTCGAGAAGGCGAGCGGCATCGGCTACCTGCGCGGCACCACGGACCGCGTATTCGACCTCGGGCCGTCGCTCAAGCAGCCCGACTGGAGCGTGAACGAGATCCTCGCGACCGGGCTTCCCGTGTCGATCACGCTCGGGCTCTCCGCGATGGTGGTCGCGCTCATGCTCGGCCTCTTCGCCGGGCTCGTCGGCGGCCTGCGCCCGGGCTCGGCCGCCGATCTCGCCACGCAGCTCGTCGCGATCATCGGCATCAGCCTGCCGAGCTTCGTGATCGGCAGCGCCCTCCTCATGCTCTTCGCGGTCAAGCTCGGGCTCTTCCCGGTCGGCGGCTGGGGCGGACCCGCCTTCATCGCCCTGCCCGCGCTCACGCTGTCGCTGCCGTTCGCGGCGTACATCTCGCGGCTGATCCGCTTCGGCATGATCGAGGAGATGGGCGCCGACTACATCCGCACCGCGCGCGCGAAGGGCCTCACCCGCGCGCGCGTGGCGCTGCATCACGCGCTCAAGAACGCGTTCCTGCCCGTGCTCTCGTACCTCGGCCCCGCGACCGCCGTCGCGCTCACGGGCTCGTTCGTCGTCGAGAAGGTGTTCGCCGTGCCCGGCGTCGGCCAGCACTTCGTCGACGGCGTGCTCGGCAAGGACATCACGCTCGTGATGGGCGTGGTGCTCGTCTACTCGACGCTGATGGTCGTCTTCAACCTCGTGGTCGATGTGATGTACCGCTTCGTCGATCCGCGGATCGGGTGAGCGCTACTTCGCGTCGGCCGCGCCGGCGGGCGTTGCCGCAGCCTCGGCCAGCCGCTTCGACATCCGCTCGATCAGCGCGCGCTCCATGCGCTCGTCGCGCGCGACCGCGGTCCAGGTCGAGCGGTCGCGGGGCGTCGTGGGGTCGTCCTTCGTCGTCGTGTCGCGCGAGTAGCTGCCGAGCGCGCGCGTGTAGGCGCCGCCCTGGTAGCCGGGCCGGAACTGCCTCTCGACCGACACCGAGACACGAACCTCGAGCTCGCCTTCGCCGCGGGCGAGGTCGGAGGCCTTGCCTGGATCGGAGGCCTTGCCTGGCCCGGAGGCCTTGCCTGGCTCCGAGCCCTTGCCGCGCTCCGAGCCCGGCAGGATCGGACCCGCAAGCGGCGCATTCCCCTCGGGCGCCGCAGGCCGGAAGCCCGCGGGAACGAACTCGAATCGCGCGCGCCGCCGCTCGAAGCCGAAGGTGCCCTCGACGACATCCCCAGCCGTCATCTCGCCCCAGGTCCACGGCTCGATCGCGGAGCCGGCGAACTTGGGCGCGCTCTCGATCGCCCCGGCGTTGCGGTCGACGACTTCGGGGACAAACCCCTCATCGCGGGCCGCCGCGCAGGCCGCGTCGAACGCGCGCTCGTACTGCGCATGCGGGACCGACAGGTAGCTCGGCCCCGACGGGCTCGACGCGCATCCGACCACGGGCAAAACGGCGAGAATCGCCGCACACACGCCAGCGACCCGACGGCGCACGGGGCCGCTGAGACGCGAAACGCTGCGGGAGAGAGTCGACATGCGCGGAGTGTACCGATGCGTCCGATACAGCGCCCCTCCAGGGGGACGCGTACGCAGAAGAAGTGGTCTGACCAAGATTTGGCGCAGAACCTTGACCTGCCCAAAGCCGATCGTACTCTTGGCTCTCTGTGCGTCGGCGGGTCGCCGAGGTTCGGAACCGCGCTGCGAATCGCGATTTTTGCGGAACGCAGCGGCACGGCGTGCGAACCGATGCTTGTTCGCACGGAGTCTTCGGGTCGAGGCACCACTCGACCCGGCGCGTGTGCTCGGAGTCCCCGCCATCGTCCCGATGGCGCCGAGAGAGAGGCTTGAACCAGATGCAGCGAGACCCGTCGATCAACCGCGCCCCCCGCTCCCTCGCCCGAGGCAAGATCCTTCGCGGCGCACTCGTGGTCGCTGCGCTCGGCGCGATCGGCGTCACCGTCGGCGCGGTCGCCGCACGCGGCGGCTCGCAGAACCAGGTGCCCACCACCGCGGCAGACTTCTTCATGCCCGGCACGCAGCCGAACCCGAACTCCGAGACCTTCACGCCGGTCTTCGGCGCCGTCAACTGCACCTACTGCCACTCCGACTACGGCGTCGAGGTCGCGCCCTTCGACACCTGGGTGGCGAGCCTCATGGCGCAGAGCGCGCGCGATCCGATCTGGCACGCGTCGCTGACGATCGCGAACCAGGACGCCAACATCGGCGGCGAGACCTGCATCCGCTGCCACGCCCCCGGCGCATGGCTTGGCGGCCGCTCGTCGACCGGCACCACCGCCGAGTTCAACGGCGAGGACTACGACGGCATCAACTGCCACTTCTGCCACCGCGTCGTGAACCCGGAACTCGGCGCGGGCAGCGCGATCGGCTATCCCGGCGACCCCGCCGAGCCCGATGTCCCGATCATCAGCGCGCTTCAGTCGCAGGGCCTCATCCCGGAGGGCGCCGGCAACGCGCGCTATGTGATCGACCCGGGCGACAACCGCCGCGGACCGTTCAGCGATGTGCCCATGAACCTCCACGGCGGCGACACGAAGCTCATCACTTCGCCGTACCACCGCTCGAGCGAGTTCTGCGGCACCTGCCACGATGTGAGCAACCCGCTCTACGACAAGAACGCGAAGGGCCAGTTCGTGCTGAACCAGCTCGGCTCGGCGCACCCGACGCAGAACCCGCACGACATGTTCCCCGAGCAGCGCACCTACAGCGAGTGGCTGAAGAGCGCGTACCCGAACGGCGTCGCGTACTCCGACCAGCGCTTCGGCGGCAACGATCCCGATGGCGTCGTGTCGAGCTGCCAGGACTGCCACATGCCGAAGGTGATCGCGGGCGGCTGCCGCTTCTCCGAGTTCGGCGACCCGTGGTTCGAGCGGCCCGACATGCCGCAGCACTCGTTCGCCGGCGCGAACACCTGGGTGGTGCAGGCGATCCGCAACCAGCTCGGCGCTGAAGAAGCGGACGCGATCGGCCTCACGCAGGAGCGCATCGACCAGCAGTCCGCGCGGACGATCCACATGCTGCAGGCCGCGAGCGACATGACGCTCTCGCAGCAGGGCGCGAACCTCAAGGTGCGCGTCACCAACGAGTCGGGTCACAAGCTGCCGACGGGCTACCCCGAAGGCCGCCGCATGTGGCTGAATGTGAAGTTCAAGAACGCGAAGGGCCAGGTCGTCGCGGAGCGCGGTTCGTACAACAGCAAGACCGCGGTGCTCAACAAGTCCGACACCAAGGTCTACGAGGCGAAGCAGGGAGTCACGCAGGCGGTCTCGAAGCTGACCGGCATTCCCGTCGGCCCGAGCTTCCACCTCGCGGTCAACAACAAGGTCTACTTCGACAACCGCATTCCGCCGCGCGGATTCACCAACACGGGATTCGTGGAGATCGGCTCTGCTCCGGTCGGCTACTCGTACGCCGATGGCCAGCACTGGGACGAGACGATGTTCCCGATCCCCGCTGGCGCGGCGAACGCGACCGTGACGCTCTACTACCAGACCACCACGAAGGAGTACATCGAGTTCCTTCGCAACGCGAATGTCACCGACGACAAGGGCCAGACCGCGTACGACCTCTGGGTCGAGGCCGGCAAGAGCGCGCCTGTCGCGATGGACAGCGCGACCGTCACGCTCGTGGCGGGCAACCCCGCCGACCTGAACGGCGACGGCGCCGTGAACGCGGCCGACCTCTCGATCCTCCTCTCGAACTGGGGCGGCAAGGGCGCGGGCGACATCAACGGCGACGGCGCTGTGAACGCGGCGGATCTTTCGATTCTGTTGTCGAGCTGGTCGTGAATTTGAGCGGTCGCGGCTGCGGCCGCTCCCTCTGGTGCTGCTGATGTGAGCGGTCGCCGCTGCAGCGGCTCCCTTTGGTGCTTGTCGCCTAAAGCTCAATCAGGCAGCCGCACGAAGTCGATTGCGAAGTTCGGCGCGGACTGCGGCC
>CAIXEV010000097.1 GCA_903918555.1 uncultured bacterium
CGGCCTTCGAGCGGGCGCACGCCGCTGTCGCCGACGCGGCGATCCTCGCAGGCGCCGACATCGCGCGCGGCGACCGACTCCACGACCCCGAGCTCGCCGCGGGACTCCTGCGCGCGGCGCTCGACGCGCTCGGCTCGGTCGCCGGCCCCGTCCACCCCGACGATGTCCTCGGACTCGTCTTCTCACGCTTCTGCATCGGAAAGTGACCCGCGATGAGCGAAACCCGCACCCGCAGTCCCCTCACCACCCACTCGACCACGATCCGCGTGCGCTACCCCGAGTGCGATCCGATGGGCGTCGCGCATCATGCGGCGTACCCGATCTGGCTCGAGATCGGCCGCACCGAGATGCTGCGCGCAAGCGGCGGAAACTACCGCGATCTCGAGGCTGCGGGCGTGTTTCTCGCGGTCGTGCGGCTCGAGGTGCGCTACCGCCGGCCGGCGCGCTACGACGACGAGCTGCGGCTCGAGACCGATCTTCTCGTCGCCGGTCCGGTCAAGATCGAGCACGCGTACCGACTGTTCCGCGGCGACGAGCTGCTGGCCGAAGGCGCGACCACGCTCGCGTGCCTCGACCGCGATGGCCGCGCGCGGGTGCTGCCCGAATCGCTCGTCCTCGGGTGACGCCCGGCACAGGGTGGAAACCGCGCAAAATTCGCCGAGCACCGTGCTAGGATGGCGACACCATGACCTCGCTTCGCGTTCTCGCCGCTGTCCTGCTCGTCTCCGTTCCCGCGGGCTGCACCGCCGTGTCGACCTATCCGCCGACCGCCGGCACCACCAAGATGACGCCGACGGTGTCGCCTGGCCCCGAGCTCATGGCCGCCGCGATCAAGGAGGCGAGCTGCGTCACCAACGGCAAGCAGCCGATCGTCTTCAACCTGCCCGCGGGACTCGACAACGGCACCTGGCGCCGCATCGCGGGCCTCCTTCCCGATGGCGCGCGCCCGATGCGCGCAGGCGACGAGGCCGTCTACTCGGTGCAGCAGCTGCGGCTCTCCGGCGGAACCGCCGAGGTCGATGTCACCTACCCCGAGCGCGGCGTCTATCAGCTGATGACGGTGAAGTTCGAGGGCGGGCCCGTGATCCCGTGGCGCGTCCAGTGGGCCTACCGCTGGGTGATCCCCGCGACCGCGCCGGTGGCGAACGATCCGGCGATCGCGGTCGCATCCGCCGAAGCCGATCGCGCTGCTGCCGAGAAGGCCGCTGCGGAACAAGCTGCGACCGAGCAGGCCGCCGCGCCGACCGACGGCAACGGCGGTTGAGCGGGTTGAACCGTGAACGAAGAGTCAGGGACCGCCGCGCCGCGCGCGGCGCGCTTTGACGCGAACGGTTCCGCGATCACATGATGGCGCGCCCTTTCGCACTGCAAAGCGCCACGGGTGTCAACAGACTTCAGTCTACTGAACGGATGATGTCAGCCGTCGACTCCGACACCCACGGTTCAGCGGAGGAAAGTCCACTGGCACCCAGGATGACCGACTCCGACGGTCCGATTCGTCCGACACCCACCACCTGGGTGCCAGCAGACTTCAGTCTGCTGAACGACCGATGTCAGCCGTCGACTCCGGTCGTTGTTCGCACGACACCATAACC
>CAIXEV010000098.1 GCA_903918555.1 uncultured bacterium
AGCTCTCGGCCGGCGAACGGCGCCTTCGGCAGCTCATGACTGATGATGTAGCGGCGGACACCGTCGGGGCCGGCGACATTGATGCGCTCGACAGTGATCTCGCCGAAGCGGACAGGCTCCTTCTTGCCGTCAGCGGGCGATGCGGGCTTCGCCGCAGACTGCATGCCGATCATGAAGCTGACGCCGATCGTCGCAGCAAGCGCGAGCGTGCACCCCTGCATGATGCGCATCTGGCGGCGGAGGCGGATGATTTCGGCGGTGTTGTCGGGGCCATTCGAGTCCATGGAGATGCTGCGGATCATGTTTCTGAGTCCTTTGGGAGAAGAGCGAGGTTGTCGGAAAGCGAGGCTTGGGCTGCGAAACTACTGCGGCCGCGCGACCTGGATCGCCTGCACGACGCGGCCGTAGACAAAGCCGAGGCCGCGCATGAGCCAGAGGGTGCCGGTCATGAGCGCGAGACCCATCAGGAAGACGGGCGCCACCGTGGCGCCGGTGAGGAAGATCTTGCCATCGGAGTTGACCCCGAGGAACGACTCGAGCACGAACCCGTCGCCGGGCGCGGCCTGCGCGATCGGCATGTCGAGCGCGTAGAACACGGGCGCTGCAAGAAGCCACGCGCTGAGCGCGACGAGCGTGATCGTGACCGTGAACAGCAAGGTGCTGACGGGAAAGATTCCGACAAGGTAGCCAAGCGACATCCAGCTGCGCACATCGCGCAGCCAGCAGCCGATGCGCTTCCAGAAGCTGACGCCCTCGAGGCCTGCGACAGGTTGCGTGCGCCGCGGCATGCGGACCCGAAGCAGGAGCTCGACGACCTTGCCTTCGAACAGGCTCAGGCCGCGCACGCTCGCAAGAAGCAGCACGAGGAGGGGCGGACCGATGATGAGCGGCATCGTCCCGAGCGCAAGCGAGCCGAGGGTCACGACCCAGATGAAGTAGAAGAGCGCGAGCGCGAAGCCGAGCGCGCCGAAGTAGAGCAACCCGCCCCACGCGGCCGGCTGCGCCCAGACGCCGATGATCGGAATGCTGCCGAAACCGCGTTGCGCGGCCGCATCTGGAGGCGCGCCGGGCGGCGGCGTGGAGGCGCCCGCCGCGAGCGACGGCCCTGCGCCCGTACTCTCGCGGTAGGCCCGCGCGATCTCGGCGGGCGCGCCGTAGTCGGCGATCGCGCGGTCGGCCGTGGCGCCCGCGCGAACCGCGGATCGCAGATGCACTTCGGCATCGATCAGCGCGTCGTGCCTGAGTGCCACATCGCAGCCATCGAGTTCGGCCGCGAGTTGCTGCACATAGGCGCGGATCGGGTCGCGGCTTGCGGTGTGTTCATGGATGGGCTCATCAGCGGACATCGATCTCTCCTAGAACCGTGTTGACCCATCGGTTGGTGCGGCGCCAGGTCGCGACCCACGCTGCAAGCACCCGCTTGCCGTCCGCCGTGAGCGTGAAGCACTTGCGCGCGGGACCCTCGTTCGACGGCACCAGCGTGCTGCGAATCAGGCCGTCGGCCTCCATCGTGCGGAGCATCGGATAGAGGGTGCCCTGCTTGAAAGACAGCCCTTCGGGAGCCTCGTCCGCGA
>CAIXEV010000099.1 GCA_903918555.1 uncultured bacterium
CGCGCAGCGCTGAGCGACGCGTCCGCAATCCATGCAAACAAACGAGGGGCGCCGCACTGGCGCCCCTCGGTTCATTTTTGAGGATGGGCTCGCCGTCACTTCCTCGGCGTCACTTCCTCGCCGTCACTTCCTCGCCGTCACTTCTTCGTCGTCTTCGCCTGCGGGTAGACCAGCATGCGGTCGTGGCAGAGGAGGATCACATCGTCGGCGCCGTCGCCGGTGACATCGGCGATGAGGGCCGTGCTCGGCTCGAACTCGCGCGGCTCGCCGCCCTGGAAGAGCCGCGACTCGAACACCTTGAAGCGCGTGGCGGGGACGAGGCGGCCCGTCTCGCTGAAGCTGAGGATGCCCATCGACTGCTCGCCGGCGTCGAGGACGACTAGGTCGAGGAAGCCGTCGCCGTTCACATCTCCGGCGGTGATCTCGTGGTCGATCTGCTGCACGCGGTCGCCGCGGTAGCTGGCGAGCTCCTCGAGCGTGAGGCGCTTGCCGTCGAGCTGCGCGATCGCGAAGCCGTCGTCGCCGACGAGCATGATGTCGTTCGAACCCTCGCCGTTGAACGCGCCTGCGCGGACGGGGCCGAACTTGAAGCCCGTCACCGTGTGCTCGTCGGTCTGCGCCCACTTGCCGGCGCCGTCGCCCGACGCGGACTTGGTGAAGACCGCGAGTTCGTTGTTCTCCTTGTCGCTCGCGACGAGCGCGTCGCCGCGCACGGTGAGCGCGACGAGCTTCGCGTCGCTGCGGGAGGCGTTCATCTGCGACACGACCTGCCATCCCGGAGGCGTGGCGGTGGGGGCGTAGCGCAGCGCGCGGATGAAGTTGCGGTCGGCGACCACGAGCTCCTTCTTGCCGTCGCCGTCGATGTCGAACGCGACCGAGTTGCCCGCGTTCGCGGCCTGCGCGAGGCCGAACTGCGCCATGTCCTTCGACTCGCGCAGCTCGAAGGTCTGCTTGCCGTCCTTCTCGACCGCCTGCAGCATCGACATCGGCTTGTCGGCGGTGAAGAGGAGGAGGTCGGTCTTGCCGTCCTGGTCGGCGTCGAGGTCGAGGATCGCGTCGGGGCCCTTCACGAGCGAGCCGAGTTTCACGACCTCAGGCTTCGCCGCATCGGCCCCGCCGTCGACCGGCAGGAGCTCCATCTGGTAGTTGCGGCCGTCCTTGGTGACGACCGCGACCCGCGGGCCGCTCTCGAGGCGGACGAGCGAGAGGACCGAAGGCACGGAGCCGGACGAAAGCGGCATCGCCACGGGGAACGCGAGCGCGCCGTCCTTCCAGGAGGTGCGTCCGACGACGCCTTCCTTCTCGGAGAGGACGAACACCTCGTCGCCCGGCTTGCCGTCGACATTGCCGGCGACCACGGCGTCGAGCTCCGCGAAGCTCGGCTGCGAGATGCCCGGCTGCAGGCCGCGGCCCTTCGTCTGGCGGTACACCATCACCGCGCTCGACGCGGGATCGGTCGCGAGCACATCGGCGAGACCATCGCCGTCGACATCGGCGATCGCGTACGAACGCTTCTTGCCGCCGGAGCTCGAGAAGACCTCGAGCGCCGCGTCCTTCGAGCCGCCCGCGTCCTCCGCGAGCTCCTCGACGACCAGCCGCTTCGATTGCCGCTCGATGCGCGCGAGGAGATCCTTCTTCGCGCCGGGCAGCCGGATCGCGGTCGCCTCGCGCAGCGGCGGCATCTCGAACCGACGCTGCGCGCCAAGCCGCGCGGAGGGGCCGGTCGCGGTCTGCTCGACGCTCGCAAGCCACAGGCGGATCGGCGCCGCGTTGTCGGGCGCCACGCCGACGAGGTCGTTGTGGCCGTCGCCGTCGAAGTCGCCGACCACGAGCGCGACGACCGGCTCGCCCGAGCCGAGTTCGATCGGGTCACCGAGCTTGCTGCCGTCCATCGTCCACACCGTGGCCTGGCCGCCGATGATCGCGATGAGGTCCGGCTTCGAGTCGCCGACGACATCGGCGATCAGGAATCCGTCGCGCGAGCTCGAGAGACCCTTCTGCGGGATGCGGCGCTCGACCTCGAAGACGCCGGGCTTCGACTGCTTGAGGAACACGATCGTGCCGGGCTGTCCCGCGTAGACGATGTCGAGCAGTCCGTCGCGGTTGAAGTCGAACGGAACGATCGCGTTGACCTCGTGCGACACGGGAACCTCGATCCGCTTGAAGCGCCAGTGCGGCGGGACCTCGTTCACCGAGGTCGTCGGCTCGACCGGATCGTCGGGCGAGGCGCCTTCCTTCTGCACATGCAGCTCGATGCGGCTCTTGAAGTTGTTGGCCGCGACGAGGTCGGACTTCCCGTCGCCGTTGAAGTCGCCGGTCGCGATCGGACCCGCGTTCGGGTCGATCTTGACGACATCGAGGCCGTCGAAGCCGAAGTGACCCGCGACATCGGTGGTGTCCTGCGCTGCGGCGCCCATCGCGGTCGCGGCGGCCAGCAGGACGGCCGAGAGGGAGGGAAGAGCGGGGATGGAGGCGGTCGCGTGTGAGAGCATGATTCGGGGCTTCTTTCGGGTCTTCATTCGGGTCTTCAATCGGGGCATGCCTGAATCGATGTGGTGTGTGCGTGTCATGCGCCCGTCGGCGACGGGCGTGGCGGGTATAGTAGGGACTCGCCATGCGCACGACTTCACAGATTCATCTTCTCGCCGCGGCGCTCCTCTGCACCGCGCTTCCGTTCGGCGCCGTCC
>CAIXEV010000100.1 GCA_903918555.1 uncultured bacterium
GGTGACGACGACCTTCTCGAACAGCGCCTCGAGTGCGCGACGATCCTCTTCCACGCACGCCGAGTCGCCATGGCCCGCGAAGACGGCTTGCCCCAGCACGGCGGAAGGGATGCACTGCGTCTTCGGGCGGAACAGGCTCGCAAGCCATTGGAGCATCGAGGCACCTCTCTGGTCCTGCAGCCGAGCGCCAACGGACGCACCTGCAGCGGACTCCAACGATACCAATCAACCCGACCTGCTTCCAGTGCGCGGCGGTCACGGATTCAGGGTCGAGACAGGGTCGTGCCGGGTTCCAATACGATGGGACGGAGGAGCAGTGAATCCATGGGAATGTGCCTTCTTCTTCGAACGCTTTCCGACCGTTCGATCGATCGGATGCTTGCATCGCCTCAACTGATCTGGCCTGTCGTCCTTCCGAAGGATCCGGAAGCGCTCGCGGGCTTCGTTGAAGCGCCGAAGCCCCGCGGCTTCCTAGCCCGGCTGTTCGGAAGGCCGGCGGCTGCGCCAACGCCGCTACCTGATCTCGGGCTTGCGACGGGCGAAGTCGTCGAGCTCGACCTCGGCAAGGGGTTCCACGGAGTGCACTTCCTCCTCTCGGGTTCCGCAGAGGCGGGAGATCGACCGCTCGACTTTCTCCTGGTTGGTGGCCGAGAGGTCGGAGACGAGGATGTCGGCTACGGGCCGGGGCGCGTCTTCCGCGCTCGGGAGGTGTGTGAGATCCATGACGCGCTCCGCGGATGGACCGCACCCGAACTGCGTCGCCGGTTCGATCCTGTGCGCATGAACGAACTGGACATCTATCCGTCTCCGTGGGAAACGGGGTCGGAGCGGGAGCATGACATCGCGTTTCTCATCGACGCGTTCGTGGAGCTACAGCGCTTCATCCATGCCGCGGCGGAGCGGAAGGTCGGCATCCTCATCACGATCGAGTGAGGACGGCCGCATGGAGGGTTCCGCGACTCGGGCGGAACCGATCAACGCCGAAGCACGAGGGTCTTCGCGGCCATGTCGTGCCAGGTCCGACGGTCCTTTGACCACAGCGCCCAGAGGCATCCGAGTCCGACTGGAATGATCGAGACGACCTTGACCGCTCCGCGCCCGATCGAGCGTGGGATCGTGATCCGGTTGCCGCGCGCGTCGGACACGCGAAGCCCGAGGAGCCGCTTGCCGACGGTGCCCTGCAGCGGCGATGCGTCGGCGACCATGGAGTAGAGGATGTAGATCAGGAGAGACAGGTCGCGGATGTTGTTGCGTTGCGACATGAACGCGATGCGCGCGTTCAGGTCGTCCGGAGCATCGAGATAGCGGCGGAAGTTCTCGTCGAACCCGAGGTACGAGTAGAAGAAGACGGCCGTAGCCGCCGTGATCGGCAGCACATCGATCAGGTATGCGGCGACGCGTCGGCCGAAGCCGGCCAGGCGCAGGTCCGCTCGGTGCGGCAGCTCAGTCATGCTCGAAGTGCTCCGGGATGTACTGGGCGTCGGTCTCGCCGTCGGAGTAGCGGGTGTGGCAGCCGGCGTCGTCGAGGAAGCGGACGGGATCGGAGAGGGCGCGGACGAAGAAGCTCTCGAGGTCGTCGGCCCACGGTTCGTCGTCGCCGCCGTCGTGATCCGAGTAGTAGACGCGCCCCTCGTGCAGGATGAAGTAGTTTCCGCTTCCTGCGACGGTCGCGAACGCGAATCCGTGCTTCTGGAACTCGAAGAGATCCGACGGATCGAGATCGGAGTGCCACGCCTGCCAGCTGTGGTTGAACTCCTCAAGCAGCTCGATCGCGCCCACGATCAGGCCTGCTTCGTCGCCGTTCATGTGGAGGACGAGCCCGTCAAACGCTCGGTACATCGGCACGAGCGCTTCGTAGGCGGTACCTGCCAGTTCCTTCAGCGCCGCCAGCTGTTCATCGGTCGCCGGCTCGCCGCGCACATGCCTGAGCGCGACGACGAGCGGCGTCGTCCTGTCGACATCCATGCAGCGGAAGCGGGGGTTTCGAAGCGCAAGATGCCGGTCGATGATCTCGATCACTGGGGTTCTCCGTAGAAATGTCTGCGCTCACTCGGCCTTCAGCAACTCCGAGAACTCCGCCGCCGTGGTCGCGGCGCGCGCGTCGATCTGTCCTTGCGTGAGCGCGCCCGTCTCGAGGAATCGCTTCCACGCCTCCGCGGCGAGGCGTGCGGACTCCTCGGTCGCCTCGAACTCCGCGAGCGGCTTGCCGATCGTCCAGAAGAAGTCTCGGCCCGTCAGGACGACTCCGCTCAGCGGCAATTCGATCGACTGGCCGTAAGGGCAGCCAAGCATGACCCCATTGCGCGGCCGCATCGAGCGCCGCTCGTCGTCGATCGTCGACTTCGACATCACGATGTTCTGCCAAGGCTTCGCGGGAATGTCGCGGTGCAGCGACGATGTATCGAAGCGCGCCCAGCGGTCCCCGTCCGCGAACTCCGAGACTCGGTGCATCTCGTACTGCCGCGACACCAGCGGAATGACCGCGAGCGAGCGGCACGCGATGCCCTTCGCGCGCATGAGCGCGGCGGCGACATTGGAGTTCGCCGTGCAGATGGTGTTGTCGCCGCTCGCGAGGATCCCCAGCGCGTCGAGCGACTTCGGATCGGACTTCCGAGCCATGCGCTCGACATGGCCGCGGATGTTCGCCGCGAACTCGTCGGGTCTGCCTGACGCGGGCCAGAGCGTGTCCGCGAGCTTCACGATCCGCTCCGAGGTCGACTGCACGCATGGGGTCGCCGCACGGTACGGCTCGAACGGAGCTGTCTCGGGCGTGATGTTCCAAGGCGTCATCAGGACCACGGACGACCAGATGATCTGGACTTCCTGCCTCTTTCCCTCGAGGGTGACGAGCACGACCACATTGCCGGCGCTGCGGGACCAGATCCGGTACTCCGTCACCGCCTCGGGCGGATTCGAGGCGATGAAGAAGGAGAGCGGAACCTGCCCGTCGGTCAACTGCGGAATGGGGAGGAGGATCTCCCGCGGGGCGTCTTCGGTGACATTGACCCGCGCGCCGCCCATGGCACCCGCGAGACCGTTGCCGCCCATGGTGCGCGGCGCCGCCGCCTTGATGCGGCGCTCGAGCTCCGCGCCCGGGCCACGCAGGCCGCGTTGCTGCAGCGCAACGCCGGTGGAGTTGCCTTCCTTGGAAGGGGACGCGGGCGGTGTCTGCGCCGACGCGGCAGGAGCCGCGAAGCTGGCCGCGAGAAGCAGCAACGATGCGAACGCGATGCGAACCGTCTTTCTAGGCGTCATGGCTGCGGCCTCCGATTGAAGTCCAACCTTGCGGCATCATGCCATGGCGGCACCCGTCGGTCGAGGGGCGCCTCGCGCCTCGCGTCACGCAAGCGCTCACGGCTTCAGGCGTCTCGCGCGGCGCTTGGGCGCCGGTGCGGGGCTGCCGCCGACGCGCCGCTTTCGCTCGTCGGTGAAGTCCCACCAGGGCCGTGCCGGGCCGCCGTCCATGAAGCTCGTCACCGACATGAAGACATCGATCACGCATGGGTCGTGTCGCACGCCCGTCTTCCGGCACAGGCGCTCGTAGAGCTCGAGCGGGCACTTGCCGACGAGCTGCACGGGCGAGCGGATACCGAGCACGCGGAGATCCTCCGCCGACGCCTTGCCGATGTTCGGCAGGTCGGTGAGCTGCTTGACCTTCGAGCGGATGACCTTGGCGGGGCTCATCTGGCGAAGCCTATCGCATGCCCACCGGCTCGCATCGCACCTCTGTCTTCA
>CAIXEV010000101.1 GCA_903918555.1 uncultured bacterium
GCGGACGAGTATCTGGCCGCGCTGAGCGATCTGGAGGCTATCCGCGCGAGCGTCCCGTCGATAAAGCCCTTTCTGAGCCAGGGAGTCGAGACGCTGGACGCCTCGCAGCGTGACGACGGACGCGCCTTTCTCCAGGGACTGGTCGGGATGTCCGCGGAGTTTGACAAGTACTCCACCCATTTGAAGGCGATCGATGCCGTCCACGCGCGGATCGTGGCCTGCAGGCTGCAAGCGTGGGATCTCGCGCTCGCGCGAACCACGCCTTCGGCGGTCGAAGTCGACTCGCCTGCGATCGAAGGCCAGTTCATCAGGCCCGCGTGGCTGACATCCGACAATGACACGCTTCGGCTTAGGAACACGTCGGGTATCGCGCTGTCGGGAGTCCTCGTTCATGTTGTTCTCATAGGCCGTGGAAGGGAGCGCTTCACCAACCTCTACTTCGTTGATGAATGGCCTGATGGTGAGAGCATGCTCGCCGTCTGCAACGATGGTCCGCGGGAGCGGGAGACTGTAGAGCAGGTTGCCATGGTGGAGTTTCGCGTGCTGTCGAGCGAGATCGTCACCGAACCGGCGCGCATCAAAATTCCGCCATCGCTCTGGTGACAAGGCATAGACGCCAAATGGAACTACGAAGCGTGGTTGCGACCTACGCCAGCAGTCCGTGCAGCATCACCGCGCTCGCGATCGAGACATTGAGGCTCGGCGGGTCGTCGGCGAGGTCGCGCGCGAGCGCTGTGCCTGCGCGCAGCATCGGGATCTTCACCACCGCGTCCGCGAGGTCGAGTACCGCGCGCGAGACGCCGTCCTGCTCGGCGCCGAACACGACGATCGAGCGCGCGGGCGGCGTGAAACGCGCGAGTTCGACGGCGTCGGGCGTGTCTTCGGCCGCGATGACCGCGTAGCCGTGCGCGCGGCGCAGTTCGTCGAGGCACGCAGGCCACTCGGCGCCGGTGGCGCGGCACCACGGGATGTTGAGCGCGCGGCCCATCGACACGCGCAGCGTCTTTCGCAGGAACGGGTCGCTCGCGCGCGGCGAGAGGATCGCGGCGCGCGCGCCGAAACTCGCGGCGTTGCGGAAGATCGCGCCGACATTGTCGGTCTGCGTGATGCCGTCGAAGGCGACGAGCACCTCGCGTGATTCGTGCGGCGTGCGCGCAAGCCACGCGGCGAGGTCGGCGACCGTGCCGTCGTCGTGCCGCACTCCGAGGAGAATCGCGCCCGAGTGCATCGTGTATCCCGTGATCTCGTGCAGCGCGCGCTCGTCGGCGCAGCGGTAGATGGCGAGCATCGGGAAGTGCGCCGTGATGTCGGCGAGCCGCTCGCACGCGTCGGGCGTGACGAGGAGCGCGCCCGGCTCGAGCGCCGGCGGCATCGGGAGCTCGCGCCGGCGCAGCGCGGCCGTCAGGAAGCGCCGCACCACGCGCTCGCTCTCGACCGCGTGGAGCCCGAGCGTGCCGCGCAGCTCGCGATCGCGGATCCCGCGAAAGTGGTCGAGCCGCGGGTCGCTTGCGACGACATCGACGGGCGTGGGCGCGGCGTCCATCGGGATCTCCGCGTCAGCTCGCGCCGCCGACCATCAGCTCGTTCGTCTCGAAGCGCTGGCACGCCGCGAGGAGCTGCTCGATCTGCGCATGCGGAGGTACCGCGAGGAGACGCCGGCGCAGCGCCGTGATCGTCTTGAGCTCGCGTTCGCTCATCATGAGGTGCTCCTTGCGCGTGCCGCTGGCCGCGAGGTTGATCGCGGGGAAGATGCGCTTCTCCGAGATCGAGCGGTCGAGGATGAGCTCCATGTTGCCCGTGCCCTTGAACTCCTCGAAGATCATCTGGTCGGCGCGCGAGCCCGTGTCGACGAGGCAGGTCGCGATGATGGTGAGCGAGCCGCCTTCCTCGCACTTGCGCGCGGCGCCGAAGAGCTGCTTCGGCACCTCGAGCGCGCGCGAGTCGAGGCCGCCCGACATCGTCTTTCCGGACGACCCGTAGCGGCGGCTGTTGTTGAACGCGCGGCCGAGCCGCGTGAGCGAGTCGAGCAGCACGACGACATCGCGCCCCGCCTCGACGAGGCGCTTGGCGCGCTCGATCGCGAGGATGCCGAGGGACAGATGCCGCTCGAGATCC
>CAIXEV010000102.1 GCA_903918555.1 uncultured bacterium
CTGCGACGAACCTCGGCACTTCTCCGCCACGGCGCGTCCCCATCTAGGTGACGCTACAGACATCGGCGCCCGAAACGCGATGCGTCCGGTGCCGGAGCCCCTCCCCGATCGGAGCATGTTCAAGCCCCTTACTTCGCGCCCTTCGCCAGCAGTTCGTCGATCGTCTTGCGGATCTCGTCCTCGCTCTCGGGATGGAGTCCGACCTTCACGACCTTTCCGTCCTGATCGAGGATCGCGATGAACGGAATGCCGCGGATGCCGAAGTCGGAATTGAACACATCTTCCTTCGTCACGGCGACCGTCCAGGTGACGCCCATGTCCTTCATGAAGGTCATGAGCTCGGCATGCTCCTTCGCGGCGTCGCCCTGGCAGTCGACCGGGTCGCGCTTCTGGTGCGCGACGGTGCCTTGCAGGCTGGTGACGCCGATGATCTCGAGCTTGTCGGCGGGATACGCGCTGCGCATCTCCGCGACCTTCGGGAAGCTGCCGACGCACGGGCCGCACCAGGTCGCCCAGAAGTCGAGCACCACGACCTTGCCCTTGAGGTCGGCGATCGACTTCCACGGCGAGGTGCCGTCGGCGCGCATCACCCAGTCGCAGGTGAGCGGCGGGCAGGTGAAGCCGATGAGTTCGCCGCGACCCGCAGCGCCCTTCAAGTACTTCTGCGCCCGCTCGAGCATCTTGCGGTCGCGGCCGGTCGCGCTTGCGTAGCGCGAATCGATCGCGTTCAGCGCCTTGGCGCGCACCGCGTCGACCTTGTCCTTGGGAAGCGTCCCGTTCGCCACGCCGAGATAGGACTCGGCCGAGACGAGGAGGCCCGTCGGCGCGTCCGCGTTGAAGAGCTCGCCGATCTTCTCGATCGCCGCCGCGTGCTTCTTGAGCGACTCGGCGGGACACTGCGATAGGATCTCGAGCGCCATCGTCGCCATCTCGCCCTTCATGCCCTCGGCAAGCGCGGGATGCGAGAGCAGGACATCGCAGGACGCAGCGAGCTCCTCGGGCGAGCGCATCGAGAGGCCCGCGGCCTGGATCGCCGCGGCGAGGCCGGCAAGCGTCGGCTGCCCGGCCTGCGCCTTGCGGAGCGCCTTCACCGCATCGCTTGCCTTCGGCGACATCATGATGATGGGCTCGACCGCCGCGTACTGCGCGTCGCTCAGCGTGGCGAAGTCGAGGTCCGCGAGCGTCGCGTCGGCCTGCGCCGCGACATCGGCCTGCATCTTCTGGATCTCCTCAGGCGTCGGGTTCGAGACCTTCGCATACTTCTCGTTGAGCGTCTCGTAGAGCTTCACGACGCGCTGCTGCAGCGCCTCGGCGGACGGCGCAGCCTTCGCCGCGGCGGGTGCGGCGGGCGGGGTCGCCTGCATCGCGATGGGTGCGGGAACAGCGAATGCCGTCGAGAGAATCGTGATCGCGAGCATGTGGTCTCCTGAAGCGTGTGCGCCGACACACTACCCGAGGTTTCGCGCGTTCGGCGCGTCAATTTCCCTGATTCTGCGGGGGTTTCGCCGCGGTCGCCTGCGCGGCGATGCCGCTCCAGGCCTTCGCGGCCTCCGCAAGCATGCGCTCGAACGCGGCGCGTTCGGCGCGGCGGCGCGCGTCGTCCATCGCCTGCTCGCTCGTCCACGCGCTCGCCAGCTGGTCGTCGCTCGCGCTGCCTTCGGCGGTGCCGTAGCAGAAGCCCGTGCGGACATCGAAGAACGCGATGCTCACGGTCGAGTTCACGACCGCGTTCTTCGTGGGCGCGAGGCCGAGGGTGAGGAGGCCGAGCGGACCGATGTCGCGGTCGTCGACGCGGAAATCGGTGTCGACGGTGTAGAGCGCGATGATGTCGGCGCGCAGGGTCGCGGCGCCTTCGCGCAGCGCGCCCATCGGGTCGTCGGATGCCGGGATGAGGATCGGCGTGAGCCGCGAGAATCCGCGCAGCGCGGGCCACGCGGCGATCGCGGCGGTGTCGGTGTCGCGCTCGAGGTCGCCCGCGCCGACGAGCGAGATCGACCCGCGGTCGACTCCGCGCGAGCCGTACGCGCGGTAGCCGGAGCCCTGGATGCGCGCGAACGCGAGGTTTGCAGGCCAATTCGCGGCGGGAGCGACGGCCATGCGGTCGGTGACGGCGGGGTCGCCGAGCGGCCGCGCATCGACGCCGGGCTGCTCCCGCGCGGCCATCTGCATGAGCGGCGCCGGGTCGCCCGGCGTGACATAGTGCGAGGCGCAGCCGGAAAGCGCGGCGATGGAGGCGGCGATGGAGGTGGCGGCGGCGACCAGGACGAGCGCGGATCGGGTGTGCAGCATGAAGGCCTCGGGTGCGTGAAGTGGCCGCGCGATGCGCGGGGTCAGGGCTCGACGCGCGCCGCGCGCTGGGCATTCCCAAGTTTCGTAAAGAGTCCGCTCAGCGGTCGACCACACCCGCCTCGGCGAAGCCCTTGCGGCGCAACTGGCACGCGTCGCAATGGCCGCACGGCGTGCCGTCGGGCAGCGGGTCGTAGCACGAGAGCGTGCGGCCGACGGGAACGCCGAGTTCGAGCGCGAGCTTCACGATGCCCGCTTTCGTCAGGTGCTGGAGCGGCGTGTGGATCTTGAAGCGCGCGCCTTCCTCGGTCGCGGAGGCGGTC
>CAIXEV010000103.1 GCA_903918555.1 uncultured bacterium
CGCACGGCACGTGCCGTGCAGTGCCAGGCACTGAACGGCACGTGCCGTGCGCGGGTTCGGGCACGGTTCCTGGGCAGGCGGTCTGATATCCTCCGCCGCATGACCGACCCCGAACTGATGGCTCGCCTCGCGGCCATCGAGGATCGTCTGTCCGCACTCGAGCGCCGCCCAGCGGCTGCACCGCCGCCGCCACCGTTGCCGCCTCGCGCGACGATGCAGCAGCGGCTGCAGGTCGACGCCGCCCTCGAGCACGCCCCGACGCAGACCCCGACGCAAACCCCGGCGCACACCCCGTCGCAGACCCCGTCGCACACCCCGTCGCACACCCCGACGCCAACCACCGCGCCAGCCACCGGACCGCTCTCCGCACCCCCACCTGCGCCTGCTGTCGCAGCGCAACCCGACGCAAAGCCCCCCATCGACCTCGAGCGCTTCCTCGGCGTCCAAGTCGCAGCGTGGATCGGCGCGATCGTCGTCATCGCCGCCATCGGCATCTTCGCCAAGTTCGCCATCGACCAAGGCTGGTTCGAGAAGACACCCCCCGCCGCGAAGCTCGCGCTCTCGTACGCGCTCGCCGGCGCGTTCGTCCTCGCGGGCTCGCTGCTGCGCGAGCGCCTCGGCCGCCTGCCAAGCGCCTCCATGCTCGCGGCGGGCATCGGCGGCCTCTTCGTCTCGACCTGCGCGGGCGTGACGCCGCTCAATGTCTTCGGCCCCGTCGCTGCGCTTCTCGCGGGCGTCGGCGCCGCGATCGTCGGCGGCGCGCTCACGCTCCGTTCGCGCGAACTCGCGGTCGGCGCCATCAGCCTGATCGGCGCGTACATCGTCCCAGTGTTCGCAGGGATCTACATGCCGCGCTCCTCGCTCGGCGACGATGCGCTCCTCACGGGCGCCCTCTACCTCACCGGCGTCTACGCGGTCGCGCTCACCCTCGCGCGGCTCGGCCCGCCGAGCTTCGCGTGGCTCCGCCTCGCCGGCGTCTTCCAGGCGATCTCGGGCCTCCTCCTGCTGATCGACATCGGCCGCGGCTCGCCCGCGCTGTCGCTTGCCTTCACCGCGCTGTGGTGGGCGATGGCGGTCGCCGAATGCACGCTCGCCGCGATGCGCGGCGCCACGCCGCGCTTCAACACCGCCGTCACCGTGGCCGCGACCTCGATCGGCGCCACGCTCGCCCTCCGCGGCGCGTTCGCCACGAATCCGTGGGCGGACATCCACTCGTGGCTCCCCCTCGGCATGGCGATCGCAGCCGCCGCAGCAGCCGCATACCTGCGCGGTCTCGTGCCCGCCGGCGGCGCCGACGACCGTGACCGCGAGGAGGACCCCGACGCCTACGCCATCGCGACCGCGTGCGCACGCCAGTCGACCGTGCTCGCCGTGCTTGCGGGCGCGCTCGTCATCGCGCAGGTCGGCGTCCTCGTGCGCGGCGGCGCGCTGCCGGTCACATGGACGATCATGGGCGCCGCATCGATCTTCATCGGCCGCCGCAGCGGACAAATGGCGACCGCGCGTCTCGGCGTGGTCTCGGCGATGCTCGGCCTCGCGGCAACCGCGCTTCACGCGGTCCTCTGGGTGATGGGCTCGACCACGCTGCTCGAGTACCCGTCGGATCCGGCCCTGCGCGGCATGTCCGCGTGGAGCTTCCAGTTCACCGACCGGCACTGGACGCCGCTCATCGTCGCGTTCGGCCTTCTCTTCGCAGCGCGGTTCTGGTCGATCGGCACCGACCGCGACCGCCGGCCGCCACTGACCTCGGGGTTCCTCGCGGCGTGCGCGGCGCTCCTCTGGATCGGCCTTTCGCTCTCGATCAGCTTCAGCTACACGATGACGGCGCTCCTCCTTGCGATCCCCGTCGCGGCGATGCTCGCGGGTCGCACGCTCTCGCTCATCAAGCTGATCGCCCTCCTCGGATCGGCCATCGCCGCGTTCGGCTGGTTCGCCTCGACGCTTCTCCATGTCTCGAACAACGAGGGAACGGTGCACGCGCGTCCGTCGGGCGGCGCGATCGCCGCGGCGCTCGTCGTCGGCAGCTTCCTGATGCTCGGAAAGCGCTTCCGCGCCGAGCGTTTCGGCGAGATTCCGACCGTGATCGGCTTCGGCTTCGGTCTCACCGCGCTGGCCGCGCTCATCCTGATCGAGCACCTCGCG
>CAIXEV010000104.1 GCA_903918555.1 uncultured bacterium
GATCACCTCGATGTTGAAGCGCTTCTTCACCTCGCGCACGGTCTCGAGCACATTCTCGCTGTGACCGTGGGCGGTGTCGATCACGATCACATCGACCTCGGCCACAAGCAGCTTCTCGACGCGCTCGAACTGCCGGACGCCGATCGCCGCGCCGACGCGCAGGCGGCCGCGCGCGTCGCGGTTGGCCCGCGGATGCGTGCGGACATTCTCGACATCGCGCATGGTGATGAGCCCGCGCAGCGAGCCGCCCGCATCGATCAGGAGCAGCTTCTCGACGCGCGCGCGGCTCATGAGCCGCTCGGCCTCCTCGGCCGAGACATCGGGCGCGGCGGTCACGAGCTTCTCGCTCGACATCACCTCGTGGACGGGAATCGTCGCGAGGTCCTTCCCCTCGAGGAACTTCATGTCGCGGCGGGTGAGAATGCCGACGACCTTGCCGCGGCGCGAGCCGTCGGCGGTCACGGGAAATCCGGAGACGCCCTGCTCCGCCATCAGCTTCGCAGCCTGCGCCAGCGTGTCGCTCGGCGCGAGCGTCACGGGATCGACGACGACGCCGTTCTCGGATCGCTTCACCTTCGCGACCTCGCGCGCCTGCACATCGGGCGGCAGGTTCTTGTGGATGATGCCGATGCCGCCTTCCTGCGCGAGCGCGCGGGCGAGGTTCGACTCGGTCACCGTGTCCATCGGCGCCGACACGAGCGGGATGCGCATCGAGATGTTTCGGGTCAGCCGCGTGGCGGTGTCCGCGAGATCGGGCGTCACCGTGCTGTGGGCGGGGATCAGAAGGACATCGTCAAAGGTGATGCCCTCGAGAATGATCTTGGCTTCCATCGAAGGATCATGCGGTCGGGCGCCCGAGCCGACAATACCCCGTCCGAAAACCTGACGGAGGTTTCCGTATCGACCGCTTTGATGTACGCTGTTGAGTTCCCCCCCGTGGTCCCCCGCGGAGGACGCCGCACGGGCTTTCGTGTGCGGCGGCACAACCCGCATCGGTCCCCCTTCCGTCCGAAGAGACCGTCAGACACCTGAGGTTCCATGGCATCAGCCCGCAACGAACTCCTCGTCCCGCTCTCCATCAACCACCGCGGCACCGTCGCAGGCGAGGGCAAGAAGGCCTGGACAACCTGGCTGGAGGCGATCATTGGAGTCGAAGGCTCCGACTTGATCGTGAAGAGCGGCCTCCGTCCGCGCGTCCGCCACCGCGGCGTGCTCAAGGACCTCGAGACGGCCGTGTGCACGCCCGACCAGATGATGCAGGTCGCGAAGGACATCCTCGACCCGAACCAGCTCGACTACTTCGCGCGCCACGGCTCGATCGACTTCGCCTACGACTACCGCAAGGCCGGCGACGAGGACGGCTCGACCCAGCGCCGCTTCCGCGTCAACCTCTTCATGGCGCGCGGCAACCCGTCGCTCGCGGCGCGTCTCATCACCAGCCAGATCAAGAAGTTCGAGGAGCTCTACCTGCCCCCGATCCTCGGCGATGTGTCGATGGCGGCGCAGGGCCTGATCCTCTTCTCGGGCGTCACCGGCTCGGGCAAGTCGACCTCGATCGCGTCGATGATCGACTATGTCAACCA
>CAIXEV010000105.1 GCA_903918555.1 uncultured bacterium
ATGAGGAGGAATGGAAGGGTTGATTCCATTGAACTCTCTCCGTTGCTTCCTTCCTGTTCTCTCCTTCACTCTTCCCTTATCCCCTCCGTGTGGCCCTCGCTGCGCGGACGACAAGCGACTACCCCTGATCTCCGTGCCTCCGTGCCTCCGTGAGAGACCTCCTCTGCGAGAGCAACGTTCCCGGCGAATCGCCGAGTCACGCCTGCCGTTCCGCGCGCGTGAACAGGCGGTCGAGCACCGTCTTGCGGGCGTCGTCGTCCTCGGCTGCGCGCGACGAATCGGCGGGGCCGTCGACCGGCAGGCGAACCATGAAGTCGCTGCCCTTGCCCGGCTCGCTGAAGAGGTCGATGCGGCCGCCGTGTTCCTCGACGATGCGTCGGGTCACCGCGAGGCCAAGGCCCGAGCCGCCCTTTCGGCCCGTGACATACGGCCGGAAGATCTCCGCATGCTTCTCCGCCGGGATGCCGGGGCCCGTGTCGATCACATGGATCGCGATCTCGCGCGGCGTGATCTCGCGCTGGCCCTTCGCTGCCGGCTGCGCGGCGGGCATCAGTCGGATCATCAGCTCACGCGAGGGAGCATCCTGCGCGGCCATCACCTGGGTCGCGTTGATGAGCAGATTGAGCAGCGCCTGCTTGACGAGCGCCGGGTCGACGCGCGCGACGACCGGCGCCGCAGGCAGATCGGCGCGGAGCACGACCTTGTGCTGGTCGCACTGCGGGCGGTAGAAGTCGACGAGCTCCTCGACGACCTCGCGGAGGTCGGCTTCGACGGGCGCCAGCTTGATGCGGCCGGCGAACCGCAGGAAGTCGTTGAGGATGTTCGCCAGGCGCGTCGCCTCGCGCTCGACCGTCTCGACGCGGCGGACCAGCGTCGCCTTGTCGTCGTCGGGGAGGCTCGAGTCGACGATCGCCTCGCTCGCAAGCTGGACATTGAGCCCGATGGTGGAGAGCGGGTTCTTGATCTCGTGCGCGAGGCCGCCGGTCAGCGCGCCGAGCTCGGCGAGGCGCTCCTGGCGCTGCGCGCGCTCTTCGGCGGCGCGCAACCGCACCACGCGGCGGCGCAGCGCGAGGTAGGTCGCCAGCAGCGCGGCCGCGCTTCCGATCAGCACGCCGAAGAGGACGCTCGTCCATTCCATCGAAGGCAAAGTAGCACCCGAAGGGCGCCGGAAGCGGCGAGCAACTTGTCGCGGAGAAAAGAGCGACGCCCCGCGCAGGGGCGGGGCGTCGGGAATCATCGGGTCATTCGGGCGCCGTCCGACCTGCGGAGGAGCTCGGGCGATGCCTGGGCAGTTCTGCTGGTCAGTTCGGCGGGTCAGTTCGCCGGGTCAGTTCGCCGAGTCAGTTCGCCGAGCGCTCGCGGCTGCCTGCCCGCTCTGCCGGCGGCACGCGCGAGCCAAGCGACTTCGCCTTGGTGGCGGACCAGCCCTTGTCGCCGTCGTTTGCCGAGTAGAGCACGCGCTCGCCGTCGCGCAGCGCGCGGAAGCCTTCGGTCTGCTCGATCACCGAGAAGTGGACGAAGATGTCCTGGCCGGCCGGGCCGACGATGAAGCCGAATCCCTTGCGGGCGTCGAACCACTTGACGACCCCTTCGACGTCGTTGAGTGTTTGCGCATCCGCCATCGATCGGACTCCAGGTTTCGGAACACGCCCGCGGAGCGGGCAGGGAACATTGCGGTGGACGAGAACCGCTGCGTCATTGTGCTGCGAGTTTGCGCATCATGCAAGCACAACAGAATCTTCAAGGGCGAAAGCGCCAAAAATGACTGCGGGAGCGGCGGAATTCGCCGCTCCCGCAGGAGCACTCATGGTTGGCCCGCAGGCCTGGACACCGGGCCGGTGGAGCCGTCGTTTGGCCGAAGATCCTTGCGGAGACTCGACTTACGACGCGGCTCGCGGCCAGAACCCGATCAGACCTTCGCGGTCTGCTCGGGCGCGGGCAGCATCGCCTTGCGCGAGAGCTTGATGCGGCCGTTGTCGTCGATGTTGATGACCTTGACGGTCACGACATCGCCGACCTTGACCTGCTCGGTCACGTTCTTGACATAGCCGTGGGCGAGCTCGCTGACATGGACCATGCCGTCCGTGCCCGGGGCGAGCTCGACGAAGCAGCCGAAGTCCTTGATGGCGACGACCTTGCCGGTGTAGACGGCGCCGATCTTGATCTCGGCGCCGAGCGCCTCGACCGCAGCGCGGGCCTGGGCCGACTTCGCGGCGTCCGAGCAGGCGATGAAGACGGTGCCGTCCTCCTCGACATTGATCGTGGCGCCGGTCATCTCCTGGATGCCGCGGATCGTCTTGCCGCCCGGGCCGATGAGCTTGCCGATCTTCTCCGGGTCGATCTTGACGATCGTGATGCGCGGAGCGAGCGGCGAGATGTCGGCGCGCGGCTTGGCGATGACCTTCTCCATCTCGGCGATGATGTGGAGACGGCCGACCTTTGCCTGCTCGAAGATCGTCTCGATCTCCGCGACCGAGAGGCCGCGGGCCTTGAGGTCGAGCTGGATGCCGGTGATGCCCTCGCGGGTGCC
>CAIXEV010000106.1 GCA_903918555.1 uncultured bacterium
ATCTGGTACGCCGCGCGCAGCCGTGCGATCACGGGCGCCGCGTGCGCGTCGCCCGAGGGCTCCTGGGCGGTGAAGAGAACCACCTTGCGGGCGGCGGACATGCAGGAAGACTACCGATTCCGCGCGCCCCTCGCGCCGCCGCAACGGGTACCATCCCGCCCCTTATGCTCAAGCGCACGCACATGTGTGGCTCCCTGCGGGCGAGCCATGTCGGACAGACGGTCACGCTCTCGGGTTGGATCAACACCTACCGCGACCAGGGCCGGGGCCTGATCTTCGCCGATCTCCGCGACCGCGAGGGCCTCTGCCAGGTCGTCTTCGACCTCGAGCAGTCCCCCGCCGACCTCGTCAACCTGTCGCGGACGCTCCGCCGCGAGTATGTGATCGCCGTGACCGGCAAGGTCCGCATCCGCGCCGGCGGCTCGAACCCGAACCTCGCGACCGGCGAGATCGAGCTCGTCGCCGAGAAGCTCGAGCTCCTCAACTCCTCGGAGGCGCCGCCGATCCTCCCCGACGACCGCGAGGCCGACAAGATCGGCGAGGAGACGCGCCTCAAGTACCGCTACATCGACCTGCGCCGTCCGCGCATGCAGAACATCCTGTACACGCGCTCGCGCATCACCAAGTTCGCCCGCGACTACTTCAGCCAGAACGGCTTCCTCGAGATCGAGACGCCGCTCCTCATCAAGACGACGCCCGAGGGCGCGCGCGACTTCATCGTGCCGGCCCGCCTCCACCCCGGCAAGTGGTACGCGCTTCCGCAGAGCCCGCAGCTCTTCAAGCAGATCCTCATGGTCGCCGGCTGCGACCGCTACATGCAGATCTGCAAGTGCATGCGCGACGAGGATCCGCGCGCCGACCGCCAGGCCGAGTTCACGCAGATCGACCTCGAGATGAGCTTCGTCGAGCGCGAGGATGTGATGGGCATGATGACCGGCTTCGCGCGCGGTCTCTGGAAGGAACTCTTCAACTACGACATCGGCGAGGTGCCGCGTATGTCGTACTGGGACGCGATGGAGCGCTTCGGCATCGACCGCCCCGACACGCGCTACGGGCTCGAGACGCGCGATGTCTCGGCGATCGCCGCCAAGACCGAGTTCGCCGTCTTCAAGGACGCGCTCGACAAGGTCAAGGCAGGCCGCAAGGGCGTCGTGAAGGCGATCCGCATCCCCGCGCCGAACGAGAAGCTCACGCGCAAGGTGCTCGACGGCTACAGCGAGTTCGCGAAGACCTTCAAGGCCGGCGGCATTCCGTACACGAAGCTCGGCGCGAACGGCTTCGAGACGGGCGTCGCGAAGTTCCTCGAGCCGGTGCGCGCGGAACTCACGGCCGCGCTCGGCCTCGAGCCGGGCGACATCGTCGTGTTCGCCGCCGACCACTACGACATCGCGACGAAGACGCTCGGCGAGCTCCGCCAGAAGATCGCCCGCGACCTCGGCATCGTGCCCGAGGGCAAGTGGAACTTCCTGTGGGTCGTCGACTTCCCGATGTTCGAGTGGGACGACGACGGCAAGCGCTGGGTCGCGCTGCACCACCCGTTCACGAGCCCGAATCCCGACCAGTTCGGGATCCTCGACTCCGATCCGGGCGCGTGCCTCTCGGCCGGCTACGACCTCGTGCTCAACGGCAGCGAGATCGCGGGCGGCTCGGTCCGCATCCACAACCAGAAGGTCCAGGAGACGGTCTTCAAGCTCATCGGCCTCACGCAGGAGGACGCGAAGATCAAGTTCGGCTTCCTCCTCGACGCGCTCAAGTTCGGCGCCCCGCCGCACGGCGGCATCGCGTTCGGCCTCGACCGCCTCGTGATGCACATCGTCGGAACCGACAACATCCGCGATGTGATCGCGTTCCCGAAGACGCAGTCGGGCGCGGACCTCATGACCGACGCCCCCGGCCCGGTCGACGCCGCGCAGCTCGTCGAGACGCATGTGAAGTCGACGGCGCCCGAGCAGCCCGCGCGGGTCTGAAGCCTCGATTTCCCGTACGAGCCACGCATGCCCCGGTCGACTTCGGCCGGGGCATGTCGCTTTCGGCGCCCTGCGGCATGCCGGCGCTGCCGCTGAGGTAGGATCGCACCCATGGCGATGTCGACCAAGCGCGCGAA
>CAIXEV010000107.1 GCA_903918555.1 uncultured bacterium
ACGCGGAAGTCGACGACCTTGCCGTCGTCGGTCTGCTTGATGCGGCCGTCCTGCGGGATGCGGCGCTCGGAGAAGTTCACGCCCGCCATCAGCTTGACGCGCGCGAGCAGCTGGTTCTGCATCGACTTCGGGATGATGTCGCGCTCGATGCACACGCCGTCGATGCGGTAGCGCAGGAGGACATTGTCCTTGCGCGGCTCGATGTGGATGTCGCTTGCGCGGCCGGTGACGGCCTCGACGATCATGCGCTCGACGAGACGGACGATGCCGGACTCGTTCGCATCGCCGTCGATCGAGCGGTCCATCGAGCGGTCCTGCGAACGGTCCTGCGACCGGTCCATCGACTTGTCGACGGTCGAGTCCATCGACGAGGTCATGAGCCGCGACTTGGAGAGGTCGGGTCCGCTCGACTCGCCGGAGATGAAGGTCGTGATCTGGCTGCGCGTCGCGATGCCGCCGACATCGGCGCGGCCGCCCGACACCATGCCGATCAGATCGAAGGCCTCGATCTCGAGCGGGTCATGCACGCAGAGGAGGAGCCCGCCGCGCTCCTTGCGCATGGGGAGCACCGAGTACTTGCGCTGGAGGTCTTCCTTGAGGAGCGACCGGTCGATCTTCGTGAGCGCCTCGGGCTTCTCGAGGTCGACGAACTCGACCCCGAACTGCTCCGCGAGGGCCTTCGCGATCTTGCGCTCGTCGCAATGCCCCTGCTCGATCAGCACCTCGCCGACGCGCTTGCCCGAGGCCTTCGCCTCGTTGATGGCGGCGACCAGGGTGGCCTGCTCGACTGAACCTTGTTCGAGCAGGATCTCGCCGATTTTCTTCTTGCTTCGCTTGGCCAAAATCGACTCTCCAAAACAAATCCGAACCGAACGGGGCTCCGCGCGAGGCGGAGTCTCGTAGTATCGCCGTTCAGCCGCTCCGCCGCAACCATTGGCGGAGTCGAGTGTTCCGATTCCCGACTTCCAGCGCCCGACGGAACCCTTCCCGGCGCGGCCCCATCTCGCCCCTCGCCCGATGCACCGTCCAGAACAACCATCCGAGGCGCGGCAGAACCCATCGGCGGGCCACGCGCCCGCGCGGGTGCTCGTGACCGCCGGGCCGACCGAGGAACCGATCGACGAGGTTCGGTTCATCGGGAACCGATCGTCGGGGCAGTTGGGCATCGCGGTCGCGGGCGCGTTTGCGGACTTGGGCAACGATGTCGTGCTTGCGCTCGGGCCCGTGCGGACACCCCTGCCGGCCGGTTTCGACGGCTCGGGGCGCATCCGCGTCGAACGCTTCCGCACCGCCGCCGACCTCCGCGCCATCATGACCCGCGAGCTGCCCGCGACCGACATCACGGTCATGGCGGCGGCGGTCGCGGACTTCAGGCCCGCCGCGCGCCAGGCCGGCAAGATGCGCCGCGGCGAGGCGCGCGCGCTCGAGCTCGAGCCCGTCGAGGACCTGCTCTCGGCAACCCGCGCGGCTCGCAAGCCGGGGGCGTGCATCATCGGTTTCGCCCTCGAGCCAAGCGACGAGCTCGAGCGCTCGGCGCGCGCCAAGCTCGAGCGCAAGGACCTCGCGGGAATCGTCGCGAACCCGCTCGAGACGATGGACGCGCCCGACATCGATGCGACGGTGTATGTCCGCGACGGCACCGTGCGCCGCGCAGCACCCCCGGGAACACGCATCGCCAAGGTCGATTTCGCCCGCTGGCTTGCGGCAGAAGTCCTCGCGATGCGCGGGTGACGCGCCTCGCCGCGCTCCGCTACATTCCGCCCATGCAGATCGGAATGGTCGGACTCGGGCGCATGGGCGCAAACATGGTTCGCAGGCTCGTGCGCGGCGGTCACACCGTCGTCGCGTTCGATGTCAACCAGCAGGCGGTCGCGGACCTTGCGAAGGAGGGCGCGGTGCCGGCGACGAGCCTCGCTGATCTCTGCGCGAAGCTCACGGGACCGCGCCATGTGTGGCTGATGCTCCCCGTCGCGTTCGTCGACGGCACGATCGATGAGATCGTGAAGCATCTCGCGAAGGACGACTGCCTCATCGACGGCGGCAACACGCACTACATCGACGACATCCGCCGCGCGAAGGCGCTGGCGGCGCACGGCATCCACTATGTCGATGTCGGCGTGTCGGGCGGCGTGTGGGGCCTCGAGCGCGGCTACTGCCAGATGATCGGCGGCGACGCTGCGGCGGTCGCGCGGCTCGACAGCGTGTTCGCGACGCTCGCGCCGGGCGTCGGCACGATCGCGCGCAACGCCGATGCGGCGGGCCTCGGCACCGCCGAGAAGGGCTACCTCCACTGCGGCCCGTCGGGTGCCGGGCACTTCGTGAAGATGGTCCACAACGGAATCGAATACGGCCTGATGGCCGCGTACGCCGAGGGCCTCAACATCCTCAAGCACGCCGACATCGGCAAGCACGCCTACGAGAAGGACGCGGAGACGACGCCGCTCCGGCACCCCGAGCACTACCAGTACGACTTCGATCTCGCGGCCGTCACCGAACTCTGGCGCCGCGGCAGCGTGGTCGGGTCGTGGCTCCTCGACCTCACCGCGCAGGCGATGGCGAAGGACCAGTCCCTCGCCCAGTTCGGCGGCCGCGTGAGCGATTCGGGCGAAGGACGCTGGACGCTCGCCGCCGCGAACGACGAAGGCGTGCCAGCGCCCGTGCTCGCGGCCGCGCTCTTCGGGCGATTCAGCTCGCGCGGCAACGGCGACTTCATGAACAAGGTGATGAGCGCGCAGCGCTTCGCGTTCGGCGGGCATCTCGAGAAGGGCAAGCACTAGCAGACGCCCATGACGGCCCTGCGCACCACTTTCGACGCGATCCGCGAGCATCCGCTGCGGCTTCTCCTCTGGATGCTGCTCCTCGTGTTCGCGGTGCGACCGGCGATCGAGTCGTATCCGATCGTCATGGTGCTCGACGCGATGTTCTCGCTGATCCTGCTCGGCGTGCTGCGGCGGCTCGAGCAATCGCGGCCGCTCTTCTGGGGATCGGTCAGCCTGCTCGGGCTTGCGCTCGTGGCGCGCTTCGCCGACCGCTTCGACGACGCCACCTGGCTGACGCACGCGGCGGACATCGTGTCGGCTGCGTTCACGCTGCTCGTCCTCCTGCTCCTCCTC
>CAIXEV010000108.1 GCA_903918555.1 uncultured bacterium
GTTTACCTGTGACGGGGCGTAGCCTTGCTCGGCGGCCTTTCGTAACCAAATCGCAGCCTCGGAGGGTTCACGCGTCACGCCCTTTCCCGTGCTGTACGCGTCGCCAAGGTTGTGCTGAGCGATGGCATCACCTTGCTCAGCCGCTTTGCGCAACCAGAGCACGGCCGCAGCTGCATCCTTGGCCACGCCGACACCCGTGGCATACATGAAGCCGAGCGCACTCTGCGCCTCGGGGTTTCCCTGTTCCGCGGCCATTCGGTACCAGTTGGCGGCATGTGCGTCGTCCCTATCGACCGCGATTCCCGTCCGATACATGTTGCCGAGTAGGACTTGCGCCGCCGCATCGCCCCTGTAGGCTCTGTCACGAACGGATGTCACCGCTTGTGCCGTCTGCCCGGACTGGGCCGATGCCGAATCGGCGACCGCATCGGCAGGGGACGCAGAGGCTGGGAGAATGGGATGTAATGCGATTCCGATGCCGAGGAGGGCGAGCCCCGCACCTGTTGAAATGTTCTTCATGGTGAGATTAACGTTGGAGTTACGGGTTGGTGAGGTTCAGCGGGCAGTCCGACGGCGGGAACGGCACGCGCGGGGCGTCGCCCCAGTTCGAGAGGAGCATGCCGAGGTCGGCGCCGTCGACCTTCTCGTCGGCGTTGGCGTCGGATGCGGCGCGGAAGCCCTCGTTGGGGGAGGAGATAACGATCCAGCCGCACTGCGGATTCGAGTAGCAAACTCCTTGGGGGGAGACAAAATTCGAGATCAACCGGACTTCAATCGTTCCATCCGACCACGCGCGGTAGAGCCGGTCGAGGCCGTAGTTGTTCCCCGTGGCTCCTGCGTCCGCCACCCCATACCACACCACCGTCGGCTCCCCGCCGGCCTGCGTGCTCGCCGCAGCCGTGACCGCAGCAGCCGTCGCCGGCATCGACACTGCGGTCGCCGCGTTCGCCTGCTGGCCGTTCTGGAGCAGCATCGCGCCGCCGATCATGCACAGGCCGACGCCGCACAGCGTGACCGCTCCTGCCATTGCGTTCTTGCTCATCGTGTTCTCCTCATGGGGCGGGAGCGTCTTCTCCCGGCCGGGCTGAATGTGGATCCGCACCCGCCGTCGGGCGCGAACCGAAAGCGTACCGCGGGCGGGGCCGTGATCCAAGCGCTCGGCGGAGACTTTGTCGACGGCCGTGTCGGGGCCGCGACGAAACCTGTCAAGCGTTTTTACACGAGATCGCAGATTTTCCACACGAATTTTCCGCGCCCGCGAAGCCGTGATCGTGACCGTCGCGGGAAAATCGCGATCGTCGAGAAATCTATCTCGCTCGGCTTTTAACGGCATTTCTTTCGGGCTAGAACTCGTCCGCCTGCGCGTGCTCGACGGTGTTCGTCGATGCGGCGCGTGGCGTGAATGACACGGAGGCGAGTGAACAGGCATGCAGAACAATGGCGAAAACACGGCAGATTCGATCGACGGACTCCTGACGGCGCGGGAGGCGGCGAAGATCCTCACGATCTCGCCGCGGCACTTGTGGGATCTCACAGATCGGGGCGAGCTGCCCGCGATCAAGATCGGGCGGAGCGTGAGGTACGCTCGGGCCGACATCGACGCGTTCATCGCGAAGAGCCGCACGGGGAGGAACTGACCATGGCGAGCATCTCGCGAGACAAGGACTCCGACATCACGCACATCTACTTCGTCGGCAGCGACGGCCGGCGGCGGAAGGTGTCGCTCGGCAAGGCGACCAAGAAGCAGGCCGACACCACGAAGCTGCGCGTCGAGCAGCTGGTGCAGGACCAGCGGCTCGGGACGCCGCACGACTCGGGGCTGATCGCGTGGATCAACGCGCTGCCCGACGCGATGCGGAAGCGGCTCGAGGCGGCCGGGCTCCTCGGGTCGAAGCCGAAGGCGGCCACGCTCGATGAGCTCATCAAGCGGTTCCTGGCCGCGCGGACGGTGAAGGACGGGACCAAGGCGTCCTACAAGCAGTGCACCGATTCCCTGCTCCAGCACTTCGGGACCGGCAAGCCGATCGACCAGATCGGCGCCGCCGA